>JBAQMN010000155.1:0-3680 GCA_049302895.1 Actinomycetota bacterium
CCTCTGAATCTGCCAAGAATCAAGTAGAATGCGACAATCAGAAGGCCAACAATGGCAAAGATAATTCCACCCGCAACGATGGGCGAGCGAATCAACTGCACCAATTTCACGTAGAATAGTCTAAATAGCGATGTTAGGGCAAGGCTGAGGCCGATGGCCAGGGAGCAGTATATGGCACCCCCGATGGCGGTATAGATAGTGAATCTTTTTATATCCATCTTGAGGGCTCCGGCAGGAATGGATATCCACGTTCTGGCCGGGCCGAATAGCTGGGCGAAGAGGATTGAGATGTCGCCATGCTTCTTTAGAAAAGCGGTGAAGCGTGACTGCTGCTGCCTGGCCTTTTTGCCCCCTCTGTTAAGCAATTTTTTCCCTAGATCGGCTCCGAAGTAACCCATGTAGTAGCTGACCACTGAGCCGAGGGTCAGGCCGGCGGTGGCGAAAATGACCGCTTCAATAAAGGTGGTCTTGCCTGCAATAATGAGAGGGCCAGCCGTTAACTCTAAGACAACCGAGGCGGCGGGAATGCCCAGGCTTTCGGCGAACATGCCCATGGCCAGGCCCAAAACGCCATATCGCAGAGCTAAATTACCAAAGAATGTCCCGATGGCGGAGAAAAAGGATTTCATGACAACAGACATTATAGCAAAATGTGCAAAAGCTGTGCCTGGCCCCAACATTGTTCTTGACAGGAGGGTTTAATTTAGGAGATAATATATGCATAGATGCGCAACTATGAAATTATTATCCGGAGTTTAACATGGAGATTGGCATGATTAAAACGACAGAAGTTTTTAAGGCTCTTTCCGACGAGACCCGCCTGCGCATACTTCATCTCTTAATCGCCGCCGGTACGGAGTTGTGCTGTTGTGAGGTAACGGAGTCTCTCGAGGAACCCCAGTACAATATCTCTCGCCAGATGAAGATTTTACGTAGCGCTGGGCTGGTTAATGCAAGAAAAGAGAGTCGTTGGGTGTATTTCTCAGCGGCTGCGCCGAAGACGGGGGCCTTCCAAAAATTGCTGTTTGACGCTATTGCCAGTCTTCCCCAAATTGAGGAGCGTCTTCTTCTCGATGAGAAAAACCTTAGAAGGCGTCTTAAGCTTCGCTCGGGCGGCAAGTGTGTAGTGGGCATACGGAAGGCTCATTTGCTGAGTGGTGTGAAACGATGAGTAACGACGACAATCTGAAGCATAACGAAAAAGAGATTCTCTTAAAAGTCCACGGTGTGGACTGTGCCGATTGCTCCGTAGAGGTTGAGAAGGTGATTTCCAGGCTGAAAGGGGTTAGGTCGGCCGATTTTTCTTTTGCCACTTCTGAGGTCAGGGTGGTCAGCGATCCGACGGCGTTGGACGCGGCTGGCCTGGAAAGAGAGGTCAGAAAGTTAGGGTACCAAGTCGAAAAGCCTGGGGGCGAGGGGCGCATCGCCTTTAAGATCGAAGGCATGGACTGCGCCGAGGAGGAAGAGCTAATCAGGCGGAAGTTGAAGGGAGTTTCAGGAATAAACGATTTGAACGTGAACCTTGTTACGCAGGAGCTAAGCTTGGTCTACGATCCCGCTTTGATTTCCGTGTCTGATATCGTAAAAGCCATCGCCGAAACCGGAATGAAAGCGTATTTAGAGAAAAGGGAGGTACACGCGCGGCCGTGGTGGAGAGAGCCGAAGATCATTTTTCTCTCAATCTCGGGTGTGCTCACTGCGACCGCTTTTCTTCTGAAATTTCTGGGCGTGCCAGTCTTGGGAGTGCGCGCCCTCTTTTTCCTGGCTATTCTCTTCGGCGGTTACTATCCAGCTCGGATCGGTTTAGCGGCTCTACGAACTTTCACTCTTAATGTAAACACCCTCCTGGTAGCGGCGACTCTGGGTGCCGTGGCTTTGAATCTCTGGGACGAGGCGGCCATTTTGGTCTTTGTCTTCTCTCTCGGTGGGGTTCTGGAGACCTACGCTGTCGATAAGTCTCGAGGCTCTATCAGGGCCTTGATGGAGCTGGCGCCGAAGGAAGCGCTGGTCGTTAGGAATGGTCAGGAAATCATTCTTCCTGTTGAGGAAGTCAGAATCTCCGAGACGGTTCACATCCGCCCGGGGGAGAAAATTCCTCTGGACGGAACAGTCATATCCGGCACTTCCGCTGTTGACCAGGGACCAATTACCGGAGAATCTATTCCTGTGATGAAAAGAAAAGGGGATCGAGTTTTTGCAGGAGCTATCAATCAGCGGGGATCTCTCGAGATAAGGGTGACTAAGCTGGCCAAGGACACCACCCTGGCCAAGATAATTCACTCGGTTGAGGAGGCTCAGTCCCGGAAGTCGAGTTATCAGCGCTTCGGTGATAAGTTTGGAAGATACTACACGCCTTCCATGTTCAGCCTGGCATTCCTGGTAGCCATTGTTCCTCCTCTTTTATTCGGCGGAGCCTGGTCAAGCTGGCTTTACCGGGGATTGGTGGTTTTGGTGGTTTCCTGCTCCTGTGGCCTGGCTCTTTCCGTGCCTGTGGCGGTCGTCGCCGCCATCGGAAACGCGGCCCGGCACGGAATCTTGTTCAAGGGGGGCGCCTACCTGGAGATTGCTAACGATCTCAAAGCGATGGTTTTTGATAAAACTGGAACATTAACCATCGGTAGGCCATCGGTAACCGACATTTTGGCTCTCAATAGATATACCCGAGAACAGGTTCTTGGCCTGGCGGCTAGCATCGAGTCACGTTCGGAGCACCCCTTAGCCGATGCTATCGTACGAAAGGCAAAGGAAGACGGTGTTCCTTTTGTGAAACCGAAAGACTTCCAGTCATTCCCTGGTTTAGGCGTCAGAGCCTCGTTAGACGGAAAAGCGTATATTATCGGTAATGAGCGGCTGTTCCGGGATTTATCGATTCCTTTGGCCCAGGCGGAGGAGACTCTGCTCAGTCTTGAGAGAGATGGTAAGACACCCGTTCTTTTGGGCGACTTAAGAAAGCTGATCGGTGTGATCGCTGTTTCCGACCAGCTCAGACCGGAAGCAGGAGACGCGATAAGGGAGCTAAAGGAATTGGGAATCAAAAAGGTCGCTATGCTCACCGGGGACAGCGAAGGCACAGCTCAGGCCATAGCTCGTCAGGCGGGAATCGATGAATACCAGGCAATGCTTCTACCGGAAGACAAACTGGAAACGGTAAACGAGCTCAAAAAGAAGTATGGAAGAATAGCAATGGTCGGGGACGGAATAAACGACGCTCCGGCCATGGCGGTGGCCAACATCGGTGTGGCTATGGGTGCCGCGGGGACTGACATAGCCATCGAAACCGGCGACATCGCCCTTATGTCTGACGATCTGTTAAAACTCCCCTACGTATTGAGACTGAGCGCTCGAACAGTAAACAATATTAGAATTAACATCGCCGCCGTGCTCCTAATCCTGGCCATTCTGGTCCCTCTGGCTCTTCTCGGTAGAATCGACCTCATCTCAGGCTTGCTGATAAATGAAACCAGTGCTCTGATCATTATCCTTAATGGTTTACGTCTCCTCAGATAAGGAAAAGGGGACAGGATACTTTTCTCTGCGCACAGAAAAGTAGCCTGTCCCCATTTTCTCAAGTCGTAGTAAAATTATTTACTTGAAATTTAAAACGTGTTATGATTTGCGCCGTGGTGGCTAATTGTCTTATTAGAGGAGGCCAAACATGGCTGAGGCGGCACCAAGGGTCA
>JBAQMN010000156.1:0-3435 GCA_049302895.1 Actinomycetota bacterium
AGCCAGCACTGGTACCTCGTCGATTAATCGGGGAACGATGTCCCCCTCAACTGAGACTCCGCGAAGTTTGCTGGACGAGACGACTATGTCAGCCCTCGGTTCATTGCTTTTTAACTGAATGTTCTCGAAGCGAATGTCTGCCCCCATCTCTTTCAGAACATCAATGAAGCCGGTGCGAGTGGCACTTATTCCCACCTGCTTTAGGGTGAGGCTGGACTCAGGCGTAATCAAAGCGGCCACAACCAGGAAAGCAGCGGAAGACGCATCCCCGGGGATGTCTATCTCCACCCCATTTAGAGGAATTCTTCCAGTTATGGTTACCTCTGTTTCAGCCGCCGTGATATCCGCACCCATCAGTTTCATCATTCGCTCCGTGTGATCGCGGGAGAGATAGGGCTCCTTAACGGAAGTCTTTCCCTCGGCCAGAAGACCAGCCAGAAGAATAGCCGATTTGATCTGAGCACTCGCTACTGCCGAGAGAAAGGTAATGCCAGTAAGGTCGCCTCCCCTGATAGCTAATGGAAGGCACTCGGCGTCTTCTCTTCCCCAGATCTCCGCGCCCATTTTGATCAGGGGTTTGGTAACCCGGCCCATCGGTCTCTTCTTAAGAGACTCATCGCCTGAAATAACGGAGAAGAACTTCTGACCCGACAACACTCCACAAAGGAGACGCGCCGTGGTGGCCGAGTTTCCTGCGTCAAGAACATCCTCCGGCTCCACAAGACCGAACAGGCCCCGTCCGTGAACGATAAGAGTTTCTCCACCCACTCCCTCTATCCGGACCCCTAAAGCACCCAGGCATCTAAGAGTGCTCAGACAATCTCCGGTATTTAAGAAGGAAGTGATGCGGGTTTCGCCTTCAGCGAGGGAACCCAGGATAGCCGCCCGATGGGAGATGGATTTATCCCCCGGAAGAGAAAGGACACCCTTGAGCCCCCTGGCCTTCGATATAGTGAGGTTCACTTTTCTCCCCTGACCCAGCTATTCGTAGACCTTTCCGACGGAGATATGGTAGCCTTTGTCCTGCAAAACCTTGGCCACCCTCTTGGCCTTGTCCTCTCCCAGAACGATCAGTTTCAGGAAGCCGGAATCAGCTTCCGTAGAATGAATTATTTCGATATCCTCGATGTTTATTCCCATCTCTCCGATGCCTAATGTTATCTCACTGATTACGCCGGGTTTGTTGGGAACGGCAATCGTCAGTTCGCGAAGCTCTGAAATATCAGTCGGAGAAACACGTGGAAGATTCTGACGGGTTCTCTGAGCTTCCTTCAGCTTCTCCATTAGTTTCTCTCGATTTCCCTCTTCGATCAGATGTGTGAATTGATCAAGCTCGTCTCCGAAATCCTTCAATATTCCGGTTAGGGCCTCGCGGTTCTCCAAACATATATCGGCCCACATCTCTGGACTACTGACGGCTATCCGGGTCATGTCGTAGAACCCTCCGGCCGCCAGAAGTAGAATGTTTTCCATCTTATTACGCTTCCCGACGGCCAGGTCCACCAGGGCAGTGGAAACCACGTGAGGGAGATGGCTGATGATGGCTACCACCTCATCGTGTGTCTTCGGGTCGAGGGAGATCAGACGAGCTCCGATCTGAGAAAGAAGACCGTGGAGCTTTTGAAAGGCATCCATGTTTGTTTTAGCAGTCGGCGTTAGTATGTAAGGAGCGTTCTTAAAGAGATCTGCACTGGCTGCACCTATGCCGCTCTGCTCGCTCCCGGCCATGGGGTGTCCGCCAATGAAATAAATATCCGGCGGAAGCATCGCCTCGATCTCTGAGACAATCCGTGCCTTGGTGCTCCCCACATCCGTCACAATGGCGCCAGCCTTAAGGGAAAGAAGAATCTCGCTCGCAATGCTCACTATTCGGGAGATGGGAGTGGCTATAAAAACCAGATCGGTCTGGGCGACGGCTTCCTTTGGATCAAGGCTTCCTTTGTCGATGGCGCCCATTAAAAGAGCCTGATCAAGAGTTTCCTGATGCCGGGCGCACCCCACAACCTGATCGATCTTTGGTATTTTTTTCAGAGCCAGCCCCAGAGAACCGCCGATCAGCCCGACACCAATAATCGCTACCCGGCGTATCTCACCCATCAGACCTTCTTACCGAAAACCGATGCTGCCGACAGAATACTCTTCATCAGAGTGGAAAAGTTCTCAAATTTTAAAGACTGGGAACCGTCGCTCAGCGCCTCCTCGGGATTGGGATGGACCTCGATCATCACACCGTGGGCCCCCACCGCCAGAGAGGCAACAGATAGAGGCTCGATTATGTCCCAGCGCCCCGCGGCGTGAGACGGATCGACAACAATCGGAAGATGAGAAAGTTTTTTGACGATGGGAACCGCACTCAGATCCAGTGTGTTTCGGGTGTAGGACTCAAATGTCCTGATGCCTCGCTCGCACAGAATGACCTCTTTGTTACCGCTGGAAACCACGTACTCCGCCGCCATCAGAAACTCCTCAATGGTGGCGCTGAGTCCCCTTTTTAGAAGCACGGGCTTTCCAGCCGAGCCCAGTTCCTTTAGTAGAAGAAAGTTCTGCATGTTCCTTGCCCCGACCTGAAGAATGTCGGCATATTTCGACACCAGCGCCACGTCCCTGGCGTCCATTACTTCCGTGGCTACTGGGAGCCCCACCTCCTCCTTGGCCTCGGCCAGGATCTTTAGACCCTCTTCCCCTAAGCCCTGAAAAGCGTAGGGCGAAGTCCTGGGCTTGAAGGCCCCTCCTCTCAGAATCTTTGCTCCCGCTTCTTTGACAAATCGAGCGGTGGCCAAGAGCTGCTCCTCAGTCTCAACCGAGCATGGCCCGGCGATGACGACAAAGTTGTCGCCTCCGACGGACACGTCATTCACCTTAACCACCGTATCCTCCTCCCTAAACTCCCTGCTCACAAGCTTAAACGGCTTAAGGATGGGGACAACCTTCTCAACACCGGGAAAGGCTCCGAGAGGAAGCTCTCTTACCCTCGAGGTGTCACCGACCAACCCAATGATGGTCTTGAACTCGCCTCGAGAGAGATGGACATCCACGCCCAAACTCTTGACCTTTTCGACAACGTGATTAATCTGCTCCTCTGTTGCCCCGTCTTTCATGACGATCATCATAAGCAATCACCTCGTGTGACACCGATTTTAGCACATAAATGCGTATGGCGTATAGCTTATAGCAGATAGCAAAACCAAGAATTCAGAAACAAAAAAAGAGATTCCCCTGCCTCGAGGGGAGGGGTTGGGGAGGGTGCCAAAAAAATAATCATGTTCCCCCCACCTCTATCCTCCCCCCTCAAGGGGGAGGAATTAGTTCATTTAGTTCTTCATTATTTGGTGTCTGCTATATTGTGTCCCGCTCAATTAGCATGAACACGGTTGCTATGGCGAGCCAGGCAGCAGCAAAGAGAAATATGTACGAATATCCGAACCAGTCTATGAC
>JBAQMN010000157.1:0-2739 GCA_049302895.1 Actinomycetota bacterium
GCTTAGCTCAGGGGGAGAGCACTTCCCTGACGCGGAAGGGGTCAGTGGTTCAAATCCACTAGCGCCCACCATTCTTCGCTGTTAGACTCAAGCCTAACGGCTTTCGTCTTTAAGGGTGCTTCGAATGGCGAGCCATTCTTCTGTTTGGGTCTAACAGTGAAGAATGCCCTTCGAAGCTCCTGAGGCCGAAGCTGATTTGTCAGCGAGGCCAGTCGTAGCGAAGAAGGGCAAGCTCTCAAGTTCACATGTTCACATGTTCTTCTTCGGCAGGCAGGCCTGGGTGTCTCCTCGAAATCCCCCGACTAGCTTTGACCTAAGTCGAGCGACGGTCGGGGGTTCAAATCCACTAGCGCCCACCACAAAAATTTGCCTTATTTACAGGCATTTTTATTTTGAGAGCTAACAGGACTTGAACCCTTCAAGCTATAGATAATTAGAAACAAATTCAATATTTTAGAATTGTGCTGGTCAGAGCCAAGAACCCGACCCATAACACCAAGAACTCATTTTAATGAACTCAAGTTCATAATTCTGAATCCACGTTACACCTTCATTGGCACCAACCTTGACTTTTTACATTCTGTGTACAAAATGTGACTTACTGAGTCACATCTGTTACCTGCGGTATAAAATGCCATCGCCCACGTTTGACCTCTTCAACGACTTGCACAAACTGGTCAATCTAGTATAATCTATAGTGTGTATTTGCGGTCAATTTATAGCCAATGTTTACGGCTGGTTTATAGTCAACATTGGTACATAACTACCTGGGAGCAACCATGAGAAAACCCATCCTAAAACAAAGAGCTTTTAAGCTCTGGGCGGACAATCTTAAGAAAGGCAATATCTTGAGGACGACCAAGGACATCTCAGACGAGAACGTACGGGCGATTCTTAGGAAAGAAGACCTTCTCTTTCCTATTAGACCTGGCTATTTTATTCTCAAGAAACCAGAAGACGATCCAAAACAGCTTTTCACGTTGCTCTACTGGCAGATCATTACCTTTCTGCTTAAGCGTTACGAGCCATGGTCAATTAGAGGTCAGTCGGCCCTTTTGCTTTACATTGGTAACCAAGAAAATCCGAAGAATCTTCTCGTCCGAAGTGGCAAGAAGACCAACTATAACATGTCCCTGCCCTATGGTTACAAGCTTTCTCTACTCTACGATGAAAGGTTCGACTCGCGAACAGTCAAAAAAGTTAGTGTTGCTGGGCAGACGCTCAAGGTTGATATACCAGAGAAGGTGCTTATTGACTTGGTTGCTCGGAAAGCTCGCCCAAATTCCAATTACAAAAACTTTATTAAAGGGACCAAATTCGATAACCGACTTCTTGAGGCTTTGTATGCTAAAAGACCCCGACCAGTTGTTTTTAGGAGAATGGCAGAGATTGCCAAGAGTGTTGGAAGAGGAGACTTAGCTCAAGAGATCGAGCGAATCATCAAAGCCTATACTGTCTACAGGATTAGCAAGCCACTAAAACCCCGCCGAGCTAGACCAAAAGTCAAACCTTTGGTTCCACCTTGGGTTACCAGACAACAAGAGTCCGTATCTGTTTTTGAGAAGACACTTGAACAGGCACTGCTCTCGGAAATTGAGAAGTTGCCAAAGTGGAAATTAGATAGGTTGGTCGAAGACGCTCAAGAACATAAGAGATATGACATCTATCATTCAACGACCCTTGAAGGCTATCGGATCACACCGGAAGAGGTAGACGCGGTGGTTCTTGGCAAAGCGCCTGTTGAGATCAAGGATAAGGAAAAGCACATTGAACAGATCAAGAACAGAATGGCGATCCTTGGCTATGCCGAAGTTTTTGATTTCATTATTGGTCAAGTCAAAAAGGATTTTGGTAAAGGACGTGTATCAGAGCAATTGGTCAAAGATGTCTATTATCACTTGTTTAAACCCTCCGCGGATAGCGGTATCATTGACTACTTTGATCTTGTGTCCTATAGAATCATTCCAGCCTTTATCAGAGGCACTAGATACGTTCCGCCAGGGCCGGAGAAGTTAACTGAGCTGATGGAAAGCTTTGAGCGCAGCATCAACCGTGTAAAGAATGCTGTTATTAAGGCCATACTGGCTCATTACTTCTTTGTCACCATCCATCCCTACGTCGATGGGAACGGAAGGACAGCTCGATTACTCATGAACTATTTTCTCCTGACCAGTGGCTACAGATGGATAACCATCAGAGCTGAGCAGAGAAAACCATACTTTGACGCCCTGACAGAAGGCCAGCTCCATGAAGATATTGTGCCTTTCGGCAAATTCATAATAACCTTAATGAAGTGATCAGTCTTGATTCTTGATGACCTGCCATAATTCGCGTAAAATGTCTAAGTAGGAGTTCCCTGCCTGCGGCAGGCAGGCAATTGTGTCCAGTAAAGTCCATTTTCCCACATTAAAGTGAATCTGGCCGACGACTCTTTCTCCCTCTCTTGTTAAGTGACCTTTGACTTTGGGGTTTAAAATGCTCTTGGCAGTCTTAACATTTGTGTTAAGAGTAGAACAAAAATGTTAGGGACTGAGAATGAGATTTCATCTTTCTCTCGAGGAAGTTGTCTCCTCCAGATCTAAACTGAAGTGGTTCTTAGAAAGGCCACACTAAAAACCAGGTGTTTGCCTAGTTCTTTTTTATTGACAGTTATGGTATCTTTTGTGCCTTACGAAGTTATATGAAAGCACATATCACTGAAGATCGTGTAGCTATTTCAATAGTTTGCGCAGAAAGTTA
>JBAQMN010000158.1:0-4498 GCA_049302895.1 Actinomycetota bacterium
GCGCACAGAAAAGTAGCCTGTCCCCTTTTCCACTTCTCTATCCACAGCAAAAATTATTTACTTGAAATTTAAAACATGATATGATTTTCGCCGTGGTGGCTAATTGTCTCATTAGAGGAGGCCAAACATGGCTGAGGCGGCACCAAGGGTCAGAACCGGGATTAATGGTTTAGACGAGATTCTTGGCGGCGGTCTTCATACAGGCTCTATCACAGTGGTTAAGGGGGCACCAGGCACAGGCAAGACCCTTTTTGGCCTCGAGTTCATTGCTCACGGAATCGAGAAATACAATCAACCCGGTTTGATTGTTTCCTTCGAAGAGTTCCCCGAACAGATTTTTCGAGACGCAGTCTCCATAGGTCTAGATCTGGCCAAAAGTGAGAAATCAGGGAAATTAAAAGTTATCCTGACCTCTCCTGACCTTTTTCTTAGCGACATGATGAAACCCGGTGGTCCTTTTGACGAAATCATTGTCGAGCACAAAATCGAACGGGCTGTCATCGATTCCATGAGTCACTTAGAAGAATTTGCAGACGACGCCGTTAAGACCCGAAAGCAGACCTTTAAGTTCGTAAATGGCTTAAAACGATACAAGATCACCTCCATTCTAACCCAGGAAGCGAAGTCCATTATCGGAGAGACGGTCGTGTCGGACTCTCGCCTCTCATACATCGCCGACAACGTAATTCTTCTTCGCTATGTGGAGATGCAATCTGGCTTGAGGAAGGCCCTTGTTGTCTTGAAAGAGAGAGCCTCCAATCACGATAGGGATATAAGGGAATTCGAGATAACAGACAAAGGGATCGTCATAAAAGCGCCCTTTAAGGATCGCGAGGGGGTCCTTTCTGGTTCTCCGCGGCGCGTTGCCGCGGCAATGAAAGAATTTTTCAAGGAGTGACAACTTGACCTTAGCACTCGGTATCTGGATGGCTCTGGTCTATGTTCCACTGACCGTTCTTCTACTGTTTCACTACCTTCGCGACAAAACCCCCAAAAGACTCCACTTGCTATTGGCTTTTACCGCTGCGTCGATTGGTTTTATCGCCAACTTGGTCGAAGAATTGCTCGCCCTCGGCGGTTATATGTTTGGTGCCTCCCTGGCTTTTAAGCTCTTTGATATTTTCGAAATGGCTGGAGTCTTCATGTTCTTTGTTTTCTTAACCGATTTCGTGCAGTATCAAAAGAGATATATAGGTCTGTCCTACGCCGCTTTGCTCCTGGTGATTTTTGCCATCGCTCTGTCTCCCCTCGAGCTTGTCAAGCAGGGTTCCGCTCTGGTGGAGGTGAGATACATCTGGGCGGCGGGAATCGGCATCATTGCCTACTGGCTTACGCATTTCGGCGTTATTTCATACGAGTTCTGGAGGTATTCAAAGCTTATAGAGGAAAGATTACCCAGGGCGAGGATGCAACTAATAGCGCTGGGAGGTCTGTACGCGGTTCTTGCTTATTTGGCTGTGATTATTTTGAAATCTGCTTTCCCCGATCAGTTACCCTTCACTGAAATTGTCGGCGCCGTGTTCGCTGTTGTAGCTGGTATTCTCTTCTACCTCGGTGCCGAGACGCCAAACTGGTTAAAAAGTATCCTGTAAAAGTTTGGGAAAGAGGCGAACCCGAAAACGAGCTGAAAAACCAGGCATCCATGGCACAAAAACCAGGTATTTACCTAGTTTAAAATTCTCGCCATGTAATTAGAATTATCTTAAAGGAGATTACAAGGAGGTGAAGGGAATCCCGAGGTATTAAAGGGAGATTCCAGTTTACCGTTGGAGAAAGTGTTTCTTAAAGGAGATGATGACGGTGAAGATGCCTATTGAGAAGCAGGTTAAGCCCCTCAAGTATACAGAGCTAAACGGCATTTCTGCAAAACAGCTTTCTGAGCACCACGACGTCCTTTATGCAGGCTACGTCAAGAAGCTGAACGAGATAAGAACCAAGTTAGTAAATGCTGATATCTCGGAAGCCAACGCCAGTTACAGCTTTTACGGAGAACTAAAACGGCAGGAGACCTTTACAGCCAATGCCATCAGACTGCACGAAGACTATTTCGATAATCTGGGCGGAGACGGTACGTGCAGTGGCAACATTCTCCAGCTCATCAACGAGGATTTTGGCTCCTTCGAGGCATGGAAAGACGACATGATGGCGGCGGCCATGTGTGCTCGGGGCTGGGTTGTGTGTGCCTTCGATGCGACAGACGGGCACGTCTACAACTACGTCTGCGATACCCACAATCTGGGATGCATCTGGTCTTGCAGTCCTCTGGTCGTTCTGGATGTTTATGAGCATGCTTATTTTATCGACTACGCCACCGCCCGCAAAAACTATCTGGATGCCTTCTTCAGGAACCTCGATTTTAGCTTCGCTAATAATAGAATCTCTGAGCGGAACATCATGATGTTGAGGAGCAACACCATGGCGGTGACGAGGACGGGAGCCTAGGCGTTAACATCAGTCAAGCAAGGAGCCCCGCCAACGGCGGGGCTCCTTTTCTTTCACAAAGGTAAGACGTGGTGGGTAGCATCTGGGTTGACCTCCTCGTTGTAGCCACAGTCATTTACTACGTTTACAACGGCCATAGAAGAGGATTTGTTATTCTGTTCTTCGAACTGCTGGGCGTTGTCCTCGTGCTCCTCTTTGCCTTCAAGACTTACCCTCTAATTGCCCATTTTCTGACTATTCGTTTTCAACTTTTCCGCAGTCTGGCGAACATGGCCGGGTTTCTTTCGATGCTCCTGTTTGGCCAGCTCGCTTACTACATCATCTTCTGTTTCGTCTGCCATCGTCTGGAGAACGTGGTTGTAAAGTCCAGATGGGCGAGGGCGGACAGGATTCTGGGCGTTGTGCCCGGTCTAGCTATGGGTCTCGTTCTGGTGACACTTCTTCTGTCGATACTGGTGGCTGTTCCGTTGAGTCCCGGGATAAAATCGGATATCACCCACTCAAAGCTGGGCGGACGATTGTTTGCGTCCACGGGTTTCTTTGCACCCTATATCGAGAAAACTCTGGGTCAGCCCGCCAACGACCTGCTGGCGTTCCTGGCGCCCAAGCCGCAGGAGCTTATCACCGAAAGGCTGGCTTTGCCGGACGTTGACAATAAAGTCTCCATAGACACGCAAGCCGAGGAGCAAATGATAGTTTGGATCAACCAGGAACGGCAGAGCAGGGGGATCGACCCTGTCTCGATGGATCCGTTGCTGACCAACGTGGCCCGGCAACACAGCCAAGAGATGTGGCAGCTCAGATACTTCGCACACGTCTCTCCGATTTCGGGAACTCCTGTGCAAAGGCTGCTTCAAGCGGGGGCAACCTTTCGTGTGGCTGGTGAAAACATCGCTCTCGCTCCGGATGTCTTAATCGCTTTCAGGGGGCTGATGAACAGCCCACGGCACCGGCGAAACATTCTTGATCCCGATTTTCGCAGAGTTGGAGTGGGGGGAGTGAGTGCAGGGATATATGGTGAGATGTTCACCCAGGACTTCACCGATTAGGCTATAATACGAAGCAGAGGTTGGGTAGCATAAGGAGATTGGATGAGTGGACTCGGATTTTTCAATGTTCTTCTTTATAGTTTCATCGCGGGCATGTCGACAGTGGCCGGGGTCTATCTGGTAAAATACTTCGGCGTATGGACACGGCGAAACTCTCTCAATTTGATCAGCTTTGCCGGGGGCGTACTTCTTGCCACAGCTTTCTTCGAGCTCTTTCCAGAGGCTCTCGATTTAAATCGCAACTGGTTCTACGCGGCTGTAATAGGTGTGACCGCTCTTTTTCTCATAGAGCATTTCATGGTTGTCCATGCTTGTCATGAGGACGTCTGTGACGTCCACACCATGGGTGTTGTAGGAGCATTGGGGATAGGCATTCACTCGCTGATTGATGGGATTGTCATCGGTATTGGTTTCGAGGCCAGTTTCGCCCTGGGTGTCGTGACTTCAATGGCGGTTATCGTTCACGAGCTTCCAGAGGGAGTTTTTACCTATACTCTACTGATAGCAGACGAAGTGTCAGAGAGGAAATCTCTTATTTATTCCTGGATTGTCGCTCTGGCAACGCCGTTCGGTGCTGTGATGACATACTTGATTCTGCGAGGGCTATCCCCAGGTGTTCTCGGTATCATGCTAGCTCTTGCGGGTGGAACCTTTATATATGTGGGAGCGGCTGATCTCCTTCCCCAGGTGCACCGAAAACCTAACGCTTTGAACGCCTTCTTAGTTATTGTAGGCATTCTCTTTGTTTTGATTGTCGGAAGATTTGTGGGAGGTTAAAAGTAGGGGAGTTCTCTCAAGAGGATTTCGGTTCTACGGGGAATGAAGGTTTCAGGAACCTCTTTGAGCTTGGCCAACCGAGTGCGTAGGTAGAGAAGGTCCTCAGGAGTATCAACATCGTACCACTCAGGAAGGATTAATGTTTTAAGTCCAGTCTCTCGTACTTTCTTGAGCGTTATCTCGAAAACGTTCCCTTCCCCCCAGGGAATTCCTTCGAACAACCCCTTGTG
>JBAQMN010000159.1:0-2555 GCA_049302895.1 Actinomycetota bacterium
TCCTCAGAGTCCCGGCGATGTAGACGAAGCCCAGGGGAAGCCATGTTCCAGCCGACTCGACAACCCCGCAGTGATAAGGAGGAGTAATAAGTAGGACTTTCTTGATCTTCTTTCTAACTTTCATAACAAATCTGCCTTATTATACTACATTATGTAAGACATACAAAATAACATAGAATGTCATTCTGAGGAGCCCCGATAAAATCGGGGCGACGAAGAATCTCTCACTATTAGAGGTAGATTTTGATCCTTACTTTCTTCCTTGCCTCCGTTATCCACTTCTGAATTTTAAGCCGCTTCTCGATGTCACCTTTAACCTCTTCGTAGGTTCCTTTGGTAGCTGCTTTCCTCTCGTAGACCTTCATAAGAAGCCAACCGACAGGTGTCTGGATAGGCTCCGTTACCTCCTCGACAGGTAGAGAGAAAGCAAGCTCGCCCACCCGAGGGGAAAGGCGAGTGAACTCTCCTCGCTGGACAAATTCTTTTCGGATACCTTTTGTCTTGATGGTGGAATCGATGGAGAACTTTAGCATTGCCTCATCAAAATCCATGCCTCCCCGGATTTTCGCCAATACATCCTGAGCCTCTTGCTGCGTCTTAAGCTGAATAAAACCAATCTTAACCTGCTCCGGCTTGGGCCTGAAACCGTCTTTATTGCTTCCGTAATAATCCCTCATTTCCTTCTCACTAACCTTCACCTTTTTGACAATCCTGTTGTCAACGGCCGATCTTATTAGCCGAATCTTGACATAGTCTCTAAGGTCGTTAAGTGTCCACCCTAAGACTTCGAAAGAACTTCTGAAATCTGCTTCAGACCTAAATCGCTTCTTGATCGTATTGATTTCAGCTTCAACCTCTCTATCAGTAACCTTAATGCCCATCGCTTGGGCCTCGCGGCGGTAAATTGCATTTTGGATGAGGGATTCCAGCACCTGCATCCGCTGCTTCTCCTCGACTTCTCGGCTAGCACTTTCTCCTTGCTCCATAGTCAACGGCTTAACCGCCTTATCTAACTGCTCCACGGTGATCTTCTCACCATCGACAGTCGCCGCGACCTTAACAAAAAGGCCGCACCCAACCACGCCAAGAACAAAAATCCCGGCCAGAGCCGGTATAAGTATCTTCTTTAGATTAATACTCATGCTCCTGCCTTTGTCTAACTCGAAAAAATTTGCTTTTATTATAGCAAGCCGAAAAAATTCTGCCTATCCTGCATTATTGCCAAAGACGTGGTCAAAAACCAAGGTGCCCCTTTGTATGGGGCACCTTGGTTTGCAGCCTTTGAAATAACACTCGGCTTAGAAAGTATAGCCAACGCCACCGACCGGGTAGTTGTAGTGGCAGTTCAGACAGATACTGTCGAGTCTGGCGGTACCAGGCCCACCCATGACGGGAGTGCCGATATTGCTGGTTGCGTTGTAGCCGACATAGTCAGCGCCGGACTGCCCAGCTAAGAACTCCCAGTTACCCGTGTCGGTCGAGCCAACGCCAGTACCATAAAAGTGCGGGAAGCTCTTCGTTTCAGACTGAGGCCAGGTCTTGGTGCCGGTTCCCCTTTGATGACAGCTTCTGCACAAAGTCGAATCGGACCAGGCAACTACCCCAGTATAGGTCCCGGAACCTCCGTAGGTGCCCCCTCCCGCTTTCTGAGTATGGCTTACTCCATTGTAACTGATGTTGGGGCCGTGGCCTGTATTATGGCAGTTGGCACAAAATGTGTTCTCATCCGTAGCGGCTGGTCGGCCCAGACCTGAGGGATCCTTTTTCAAGATGTTGGCAGCGCTCCAGATTAACGCTGTCGCACCGTGGACCTGGTGGCAACTCAAACACGTAGCACGAATGGTTGTAACCGATCCCAAGCTTTTATAGACATCATAGTAATTATTCTGAATGGCCGCATAGCCAACATTACTGTGATTCCATCTTACATCGGTTGTGTAGTTATCGAGACTGTTCCCATACGGATGTTTTGTCGAGATTGTTGTTGTCATATGGCAATAAACACATGCTCCATCAATCTCGCCTGTCCATCCATCCGGTACTCTTAAGAGCAGATAAGCGGATTGAGCTTCGTGGGTCGCGTGACAGACCTTGCACTTGTTCGTCGTAGTTGAGTAGTTCCCGTGAGGATTTTCAGTAGGAGTAGCATAACCGGCTGCCAAAGCCACAGAGCTTAGAAGCATGGCGAAGAGAAAAATAAGAGCTATTAGAAGTGCCCTCTCGAGATGTTGCATCTTCCTCCCCTTGAAGACAGAATAGCTTCAGCCTAATTTTACCTCTTTAGACTGGTCAATGTCAATAAAATTGACTAAATTTGGAGATTTTCGAGAGATTTAGGATAGTTAAATAGAAATTAGCGAAGGATGATTCGAACAATCTGAACGCGATTATTGTAGGTGTCAGTTATGGCGAAAAGACGATTGCCCATGTAAACAATATCGCTGGGATAGTTGAACTGACCCTCCTTAGTACCGAATTCACCAAGTTCGGTGAGTTTTTTCCCCTTATCGTTGAATATTTGCACCGAGGAGTGGAACGGGTCCATCACATATATG
>JBAQMN010000160.1:0-3435 GCA_049302895.1 Actinomycetota bacterium
AATCTCACCCGCGACAATCGGCCGAGTCTCACAGGTGAGATTGCCACGCCCCGCCTTTGGCGGGGCTCGCAATGACAGCACGAGGCCAGGTCAGCGAGAGGAGCTTGATCGAATACCCGAGCGACTCTTTTAGAAGTATTGGGTGGCGTCGACGTTGAAACTCTGAGGGTCTACCGGCGCGACGATGGTCCTCTTGTAGTGCCTCTTCTTCTCATCAATCTCCGAGAGATCGACAAGGAAGGAATGTATCTTGTTACCTTGCGCATCGATGATCATCTTTACCTTCGGTCGGAGCAGGTTGTCAGGATTCGACCGGTAAACAACGCAAACCTCGCCTGTATCCAGCTTAACGAGGGATCCCACCGGGTATATAGAGAGAGCTTGAACAAACGCTTTTATCAGTGTGGGATCAAAAGCCGTTCCGCTCTGACGAATCATCTCCGCCAGAACCTGGTCGGGCAGCTTTTCCCCCTGGTGCGGCCTGGCGGACGTACCCGCATCGTAGCTATCAGTTAACTGAACAACACGGCTGAAAATGTGGGGCCGCTGTTTGTTGGTGATCTTGGGGTACCCAGAGAGATCGTAGCGGGCGTGATGCTCGTAGGCGACGACCATTGAAAGCTTGTGTACCCCCGGCAAATTACGGAGTATCTCCGCGCCCTCAAGAACGTGTTTCTTCATTATCTCAGTCTCCCTCGGCGTTAGAGGGATTGGTTTGTTGATTATTTCCAGGGGAATGTTAACCTTTCCGATATCGTGAAGCAACGCCGCCGTGCCCAGAATGCTGAGGTGTTCCCGGTTTAAGTACAATCTTGTTCCCAGACTAAGAGTGAGGATACAAGTGTTCACCGAGTGGTAGAAGGTGTACTCATCGTAACTCTTGATGGTTGTAAGTCCCAGCAAGGCGGGCTCATCGCTAAAAACGGTGTCGATCAGCGAGTCCACCGCCGCTTGCGCCTTCTGGAAATGAACTGCGTCCCCCACCTTCACGCTGTGCATGATTTCGCGGACCACGTTCACGGCCGAGCCGTAAACCTCCCGAGCGACCTTTCGCCTCCTCGTACTGATCTCTTCCGACTTTTCCTTTGTGTATTCAAGAGGCCTGAGGACCTCGGAAGCAATATGGATTACGCCTTCTTCTTCCAGAATCTTTCCCACACCCCCATGACTCTTCAGCTCCATGGGCTCCGTATTAAGAGTGTTAACAAAAACCTCCAACTCCTTCACCTCAACCCCTGGAAGAAAAGAAATACTGCCCACATCCCTCTCCTCACACTCTCTGATAAACGGATTGCAGGCTATACTCTCCTTAACCAAAAGTTCCTGTTCAAAAAAGAGATCTTCCTCAAACATATCAAAAGTTATTTTGGATTTTTCTTTAAACAGCTCATTCAAGCTATCCAGGAGCCGAACGAAGGACTCTTTCAGAGAAGCGTGTCCCGGCGGGTAGAGAATAGCCTTCCTCTTCACACCCGCCAGTTGGGTGAGAATATTCCTGACCTTTTCTAAAGTTTCAAAGTTAAGCACTTTGAGCCTTCTTCATCTCCTCCAACGCTAATCGAGACGCCTGTCTCAGCGCCGCGTTCTTGGCCCGATGAAACAGACTCTTCTTGCGTGAGGTCTTGTTCAGGGTTCGCAACGCCTTCGTCGAGCCTATCTGGCCCAGAGCTACTATGGCAGCGATCTTTGCGTCGGTGTCCTTGTAGAAGAAATCCCTTTTCCTCACAACACCGACCAGCGAGGGAACGCTCGCCTCCGCCTTCAAGTTACCCATCACCCTTATGGCATGCTCACGTACCCGATTCTCCGGATCCTTAAGCACTTGCGTCAGAATGTCTACCGCCCGTTTTTCTTGAAAGAGGCCGAGAACTTTGACGGTTTCGTAACGGACCCTGGGGTCACGATGGTTGATAGTCTCCCGGAAGTACCCGAGAGCACGAGGGTCTCTTATCTGACCTAATACGAATACTATGTTTCTCGCCAGGTACCATCTGTTGTCGGTCAACCTCTCAAACAAGGCATCAAGATTGCTCTTACCGAGATCTACCAAAATGGCACAGATTCTTTTTCGGTTGCGCATGTTCGTCTCTTCTGCCAAGATTTCCAGAAGAGAGGAAATGGCAAAGCCGTTTAAGGAATTCAGGCAGGCACGGGCGTAATCCGATTTTTCCTGGGTCTCTGCCATTAAGAGCGCGGTCAAGAGGTGCTGAACGCTTTCCATTCTGCCCACCTTCGTCAGCACCTCTTTCATTTGATCTTTAACCTCTGTCTGGCTGGAGCGGGTATCCGAAGACTTGACAGCCTCGAGCGCCCTGAGCGCCAGGGGAAATCGTTCCTCTTCGATGTGGAAGGCGATATTTGTTCCCAGAGTTTCCAGGATCTTGGAAACATTACCCGATTTTACACCCTCTTCCAGCATTTCGAGGAGGGTATCGAGGGCTTCTTCTTCTACATCGAACCTGTTTATCTTCTCTTTGGCCGCGTCGACCACCTTCAGCTCCTTCGCATCCATGTGGGCTACCCGGGAAACCAGGTCCTCAAGCTCAGGGGTGAGCTCCTCCCTCACCTTTACTTTGCGCCGGGGCGTCTCCGACCTTAATCTTTCTATCAGCGCAGTTAAAAACTCTCCCGGCTTCTTGCCTCTGAAGCTTTTCTCCATAACACTCAATAGTTTTGCCCTGAGAGGCTCGTCCAGGTGAAGAAGACCAGAAGCCACACTGTTCAACAGAAAGTCATCCGGTCCTTGGTATTCTTCTTCGGCAACCTGGCTGATTTTCTTTAGAGTGTCTGAGAGTTTGTTGGCCTGGAAATCGAGGACGGTATCGTCGTCGGCAGGAACAGAGGCATAGTCGCTCAAATCACTGAAGAACTCGGCCATCCCGTACTGCACGTCCTCTGCCACACCACTTGTTCTGTCAACCTCGAGGACGAATTGTTTGATTACGATATTGGCAATGTTTTTCCATGAGAGAAGTTCTTCTATTCCGCCACCGTCTCGAATCTCCTCAGGATCTACTTTGAGGACGGACAAGAAATCAGCCAACTCATTTCTTTGTACATCTGGATGGAATATAATCTTTGCCACTTTTCGAACATAAAAATCCCGCGCCAGGTCGGACAGAATTCGTACTCCCTCGCCGACAGGGGTGGAGCCAAGAGAAAAAGCTGTCTTGCTCACCTTTATCTCTAACTCTTGCTCCTTATCAAGATATGATTTCAGATCCTGGTGCAGTCTGGTCAGGTATTGTGAGGGGATGGGATGATCCAGCGGATAAAATCGCAAGGATTTGATGGTGATACTCAGTTGTCTCAGGAAATCTTCAACTGCCTGGAACTTCTCTTGCTGGTCAATGCTCTCAGAGACCACTCCTCGACTCCTTCTTGTCAATTCTATCCCCTTAAATTTTGCACATTTTCACACTTTTCACAACCCCC
>JBAQMN010000161.1:0-3294 GCA_049302895.1 Actinomycetota bacterium
TGATCGGCGCCAGGTTGTGGTTGTGATAGTGCTGGTCATCCTGGTTCTAATCGGCAGCGGCGTCATTTATTTGCGGAACCGACCTACCCCGGTGAGATCGGTTAAGGAGATCAAAAGAGAGGCAAAACCCCCGGTTTCACCAAAGAGGATTCTGGTTTATGTGTGCGGAGCTGTTCAAAAACCAGGGGTTTACCAGTTAGGGGAAGGCAGCCGTGTGGCCGACGCCGTCAACATGGCCGGTGGTTTCGCGCCTGAAGCCGATTTGAATAGTCTTAATTTGGCCAAGCAGGTCTCAGACGGCGAAAAGGTCTTTGTGTCAAGAGTGGGACAGGTATCGCCGGAATCTGGTCAGAATTCCCAAGAGATAAAGAAGGTGAATCTGAATACGGCCACCATTGAGGAGCTGGACAAGATTCCAGGCATTGGCGAAGTTATTGCCAAACGGATAATCTTCTACCGAGAAAAACACGGCAAATTTCGCAGTGTGAATGAACTGCAGGAGATAGAAGGGATCGGTCCGAAAAAATTAGAAGACATCAAGGACTCGGTGGAGATTTAGTTGCCCTGGCTCACCGCCGTCTTTATCCTCGGAGTCGTCGTGGCCGATTCGCTCCGCCCGCCCACCTCGGCGGGCTTGCCCACCCAGGCGGGCCTACCCATCCTTATCTTCTTGTCTCTGATTTCCATACTCTTTCTGTTGGGCCTGATTCTTTTTGCGTTGCGGGGCAAGGTGCCCCGCCTACCGGATAATGGGGGCAAGATGCCCCGCCTACCAGGTAGCCTACCGGATAATGGGGGCAAGGTGCCCCGCTCTACCAGACATGGTAGCCGAGGCACCTTGCCTCGGTATTCGATTCTTCTGTTCTTCTTTTTAGGAATCCTTCTTACTTCCTTACACCTACATACCCTAAGTCAAAGTGAGCTTTTGAGGCTCGCCCGCCTCGGTGGGCTCGCCCGAGAGAAGAAATTTGTCACCCTATACGGCCGGGTGGCTGAAATCCCTGACAAAACAGGAGAAAGGGTTTCCTTCAGCTTTTGGGTGGATAGGTTGTCCTTCAGCGATACTCTCTTACGCCTTAAGGAGAAGACAAGGGTTGTTGTGGAGACCGATCCTTCTTCAAGAAACGAAGCAGCAGGCGAGATCGAGGCGGGGGACATTTTACTTGTAAGGGGCCGAATGGAGCTTCTGCCGAGCGGCTCGGAGTTTGAATCTCGCTACGAGAATTATCTCTTCCGCCAGGGCATTCAGACGACTGTTTTCGCTTCCCGCCAGAACATTTCGGTGAAAAA
The DNA here is from genome assembly GCA_049302895.1 of Actinomycetota bacterium. Taxonomy (GTDB): domain Bacteria; phylum Actinomycetota; class JAHEXW01; order JAHEXW01; family JBAQMN01; genus JBAQMN01. The sequence goes on from JBAQMN010000161.1 coordinate 1,291, forward strand.
GGAAGGCAAGAATCCGCTTCTTTCTCTCTCAAATAGAGCCCGGCGATACTTGTATAAGAACATTTATCGCCTACTTCCAGAAGACGAGGCGGGTTTGATGTTAGGCATTCTGTTAGGGGACACCCGCGGCATTTCCGAGGAGACGAAGGAAGACTTCCGGAAAACCGGACTGACTCATATCTTAGCCGTCTCAGGCATGAATGTCACCATCCTGGTTATAGCGAGTTTCTTCCTGGTTGGATTTATTCCAGGGGGAAATTTTCTAAAATATCCCTTTATCGTCCTGGTCATTATCTTTTATGCGTTTTTGACTGAGTTTCAACCTTCAGTTTTGCGAGCCAGTTTGATGGCGTCTATCGGCATAAGTGCTCTTCTGTTTGGGAGGCAGCATTATCTTCTTAATTCTCTTGCTATCGCTGCTCTGGTACTACTTATCGTTGATCCTTTTCTCCTCTACAGCATAAGCTTTCAACTTTCATTCGCCGCCACTTTGGCTATAATTGTTTTGATGCCTATCTTGGAAGAGAGGCTCAGTTTTGTGCCCAGAATGGCTCGAGGTGTCCTGGCTCTAACATTAGCAGCGCAATTGGGGACGATCCCTCTTCTTGTCTATCACTTTCAGCAGCTTTCCACAATTTCACTGCTGGCTAATCTATTGGTAGTTCCGGCCGTTTTTCCCGCAATGATCTTCGGGATGGCTCTTTCCGTACTTCCCGCTATTTCGTGGAGTGTGGCCAGAATGACAAGCTTTCTTTCTCTACCGCTCATCAAATATATGTTGAAAACTCCCCATCTTCTGGCAACCTTGCCGCTCTCCTCTCTCTATCTGCCGTCTCCCGCCCTTTGGCAGATCGGGGGATACTATCTGATGTTGGCAGCATCAGTTTGGTCGCTCAGGCGAATTGAAAGACGACCAAATCCTATCCTAACTTTTATTATTATTTTGAGTCTGGTCGTGACGTTTATGGGCTGCCAGATTCAGCGGGGCACTCCACCCAATGGGCTCCGCGTAACCTTTGTTGACGCGGGGCAGGGCGATGCCACTCTTATCCAGACACCTCAAGGAGAGAGCGTCTTGATCGACGGCGGGGAAGGAACCGAGGCGGTTATGAGTGCTTTGCTTAAGAACGGAGTCCGCAAGGTAGATCTTCTAATACTCTCCCACCCCCACGCTGATCACCTCGGCGGATTGGTGTCCGTAATCGAAAACTACAGAGTAGACCTGGTGCTGGACGGAGCTCAGCCTCACACCTCCCGTCTCTATCTAAATTTCTTGAAGACGGTCGAGAGAAAAAAGATTCCTTATAAAGTGGCCAGAAAAGGACAGTCTTTCAAAGTGGGGAAGGTTGATGTCGATATTCTGGCACCGTCAGAAAGTTTTATTAGAGGCACCGACTCAGACGTGAATAATAATTCGGTGGTGGGCAGGGTGACCTATGGAAATCTAACTCTTCTTTTTCCGGGGGATGTGCAGGGGGAGGGAGAGAGGCGGTTGGTTTCTACCGGCCAAAATCTCAAATCAGTGGTTTTCAAGGTTTCTCATCACGGGGATAGCAGTGCGGCGGATTTTGACTTTTTGAAAAGGGTTAGTCCAAGAGTAGCAGTAATCTCGGTGGGAGCAGGGAACTCGTTCGGCCATCCTTCCAGGTCAACGCTGAGGAAACTTGAGCAGCTTGGTTCTGAAATATTCAGAACGGATCGGTCCGGAAATGTTACAATTCTTTCAGATGGAAAGAGATTTGAAGTGCGCACCGAGTTGAAATAGGCGGGCAGACACGGAGGTCGGCCCCTACGGGAAAACGGTGATCCTTGTAGGGGCGGACGCCCGCCCCGTCGAAGGCGGGGTCTGTGTCCGCCCGCTGGGTCAGGTCGCCTTCGGCGGGCAAGCTTGAACAATATTGGGGGAAAGTTGTGGACGACGTGAAGCCGGTATATCTGATTTATGGAGACGAATTCTTGAGAGACGAGGCCATCGGGCGCCTTAAGAAGCGATTGACGGAGGGG
>JBAQMN010000162.1:0-3079 GCA_049302895.1 Actinomycetota bacterium
CACAAGGGATATGGGACCAAGGTACACCTGACCGCTTTGAAGAAGTGGGGACCCTCCCCAATCCACCGTCACTCCTTTAGTCGAGTTAAAGACCTCTAAAATCCTCCAATATCTTAGAAATTTATAAAAAACGCTTGACATTCCTGATTCTCTTGATTAGTGTGGGCGTGGTGAGATCATGCTAAAAGGTGCTTACGGCGAAAACTTAGCTCGCTCCTATCTACGGAAAAAAAATTACAGGATTGTGGCAAAGAATTACCGCTGCCGGCTGGGGGAGATCGATATAGTCGCACAAAAAAGAGATCTGTTAGTGTTTGTCGAGGTAAAGACGCGGGTTGACAATCTTTTCGGTGAACCGTTTGACTCTGTAACCAAGGAAAAGCAAAACAGGTTGTGTAATCTGGCGGAAAACTTTGTGGCTCATAACGGTTTCACCGATATGACATTGCGCTTTGACGTCATTTCCATTCTCTTTAACGGAAGAGGAAAAGTGCACAAGTTTGTCCATATCGAAAACGCTTTTTAAGAGCGAGGGGTGGCAATTGTTGGCCAAGGTGGAGAGCTGCGCCGTTATAGGCATGGACGCCTACCAGGTTGAGGTTGAAGTCGACCTCTCAAGGGGTCTCAGAGCCTTCAATATCGTCGGCCTACCGGACACAGCGGTGAAAGAAGCTCGAGAGCGGGTCAAAACGGGCCTTGTCAATTCCGAACTCAAATTCCCTCTGGGAAGGATTACCATCAATCTGGCTCCGGCGGATGTCAAAAAGGAGGGGCCTGCCTTCGATTTGCCCATTGCCCTGGGGATTGCCTGTGCGACTGGGCAGCTCAAGGGGGATCTTATCAGAGATTATTTCGTCGTCGGCGAGCTCTCCTTGAACGGCGATGTGCGCCGGGTGAGCGGGGTTCTGCCCATGGCCATCCTCGCTCAAAAATGCGGGAAAAAGGGAATGATCGTCCCAAAAGATAACGCCAAGGAGGCGGCGGTGGTTAAGGGATTAGATGTTATCCCGGTTTCCAATCTGAATGACGCCCTTAATTTTCTGACCGGCAGATTAGCCATAGCCCCTCTTAGAGTAGATCTAAACAAACTGTTCAGGGCTAACGGACAATATGGTTTTGATCTGGCAGATGTCAAGGGACAGGAACATGCCAAACGTGCGCTGGAGGTGGCAGCGGCCGGAGGCCACAATATTCTGATGATTGGACCGCCTGGAGCGGGTAAAACCATGTTAGCCCGGCGGCTTCTGACTATTCTACCGGAGATGAGTTTTGAGGAGGCCCTCGAGACCACCAAGATTTACAGTGTCTCCAGACTGCTTCCGGCGAGCGTCTCTCTGATAACACAGCGCCCGTTTAGAGCTCCTCATCACACCATCTCTGACATCGGTTTGATCGGTGGGGGCACGCGTCCCAAGCCCGGAGAAGTGAGCCTGGGACACAATGGAGTCTTGTTTCTCGATGAGATAAACGAATTCAGCCGTATGGCTCTGGAGGTCTTGCGCCAGCCCCTGGAGGACAGGGAAGTGACCATCTCCCGAGCCCACTCCTCGGTCACCTATCCGACGTGCTTTATCCTGGTCAGTGCGATGAATCCTTGTCCCTGTGGTTTCCTGGGCGACAGCTTGAGGGAGTGTTCATGCACTCCAGCTTGCATAAGAAACTATAGAAGCAAAGTCTCAGGTCCTCTCAAAGACAGAATTGATATCCAGATTGAGGTGCCCAGAGTGGCCAAAGAGGATCTGGTTAGAGGCATTCCGGGAGAAAAATCTGCCGAGATCTTGAAGAGAGTGAACCGAGCTCGAAAGCGGGAGAAGGATCGCTTTGCCAAGGAGAAAGTGTTGTGCAACGGCGAGATGAGTCCTCAACAAATAAGACGGTTTTGCACGCTCAGTTCCTCGGCCGCGGCATTTCTGGAGAGAGCCTTGGACAAACTCGGTCTGACGGCTCGCGCCTACGATAAGATTCTGAAACTGGCTAGAACCATAGCCGATCTCGCAGATGGCAGGGAGATCGAGGTTGCAGATATAGCCGAAGCTATTCAGTATCGCAGTCTTGATCGTTCGTCCGAGATTTTCTATTAAGGGAGATGCCGAATGCAAACGAAAACCTTTGACAGACTTTCTTTGGGAGATCCGAGTTACCCCTATCTCCTCAGCCAGATTCCCCAACCGCCGAATCCTCTTTACACTGACGGGGAACTTGTTCGGCGGCTAAACGAGGAAGGGAGATTCACCATCGCAATCGTCGGAGCGAGACGATGCTCAAGCTATGGTCGAGATATAGCCAGGAAGTTAGCCGAAGAACTCTCGAGGCTGGGCATAACAATCGTCAGCGGGCTGGCAGAGGGGATCGATTCCGCCGCTCACTGGGGGGCCTTAGAGGGCATGGGAAAAACCATGGCCATTCTCGGTTGTGGTCTGGACGTGGTTTATCCTGCCAAAAACAGAGAACTTTATGAGAGGATAGCGGAAGAGGGGAGTATTGTCACAGAGTTCCCTTTGGGGACTCAGCCTATGCCCACTCACTTCCCGGTTAGAAACCGCATCATCAGCGGGTTGTCCAGGGGAGTGATTGTTGTCGAGGGTTCGGAAAAAAGTGGATCGCTTCACACCGCCGATTTCGCCCTGACGCAGGGGCGGGAGGTTTTTGCAGTGCCGGGATCGATCAAGAGCAGTTTGAGTCGCACACCGCACAAGCTCTTAAAATCGGGTGCCTGTTTGGTCGAGACGGTATCGGACATCCTGGAAGAATTCGGTTTAGAAGAGAGTAATAAACAAAAAAACTTTTGTGTTTTCACAAAAGCTCAAGGAAATTTGGTAGATAAACTTTCTCCAGGTGAAAGAGACATTTTCAATTTACTAAACTACGAACCGCTCCAAATAGATGAAATAATTCGGCAAAGTGGCTTGAAAACTTCTGAAACGAATAGTATTTTAGTGATGCTTGAACTCAAGAAGTTGATAGCGCAAGATTCGGGAAAACGATATTATCGTCTTGTTTAGAGGTGATCCTTATGATACGCAGAAGACCACCGTATGTTGCCGGAAGATTTTATATGGGCTATGACGTGGGGTTAGAG
>JBAQMN010000163.1:0-8737 GCA_049302895.1 Actinomycetota bacterium
TCTATATCAAATCCTATCTAGGAATTCGCTAACGTATTTCAGAAAACGCGGAACGTCTTTCACAGCCGCCTGAAGACCATCATAAATCTTTTTAGGATCGATCTCGTCATATTCATGCACAATCCTATTACGAAGGCCGGCACACGGAGCAATCTGCCTGGCAAAATCTGGCGGCAAAACACCGACTTTCGCTAGATCTAGGAAGGATTTGAAGTAGTCTGAAGGGGGCGGATGCTCTTCTTCAGTAATTAAGTGATAATTGATATCTATCATTCGGCCGATCATTCGCTCGAGATAGCGTTCAGCCATCACTTCATTCGCCTGGTTCGCCATATAATCCTCGTAGCTCAATTTGGACAAGGATCCCAGTGCCTTAAAGTCTTCACTAATAAGGTTTATTTTCCGTGTGATCAGAGTTTTATCAATCATCTACCAGTTTCTCCAGCATAGCGAGCAATAAATCTTTTGGCAAACTCCTTTTCCATCTCAAAAAACTTTCTATGGTCGACATATCGCTTAAAAGCATAAATCTTGAGTTGTGCCAGGTCCCGGGATTTCCCATAAAGAATTTCACACCTTTCAACAATTTTTTTGAGAAAGAGGGGGTCAGCCTGATTGATAAGAGCAAGATCAACCTCTCTTTGAGGAAAAAGTTTCTGTAACTCAAAAAGAAGGTTTGAATAATCCTCCAGAGAGAGATCGGATTTCTGCTTAGCGAGGACAGCAATATCAATGTCGCTTTGAGGATGAACTCTGGTGGATACTGCAGAACCAAAAGCGAGAATCATCCGAAGATTGAACCTCTTGGCAATCCTCTCAAAATCCCGTTCATTTACATTGATTGAGAACTTAGATAATTCCACTTGACCCCTCTCTTCCTATGTGCCTAAATTCTACCATTTATAATCCTACCTTCTTCTAAAACATCGCGTCAATCAAGTGATTCGGCCGCTTGTTTAAGAAAGTCTTTTACTTCTTCGTCGGTCAGATCGTACCATTCATCGTAGAAGGAGGCGACGGCAAAGGAAAGGCCTGGTGGATGCGTATAGAGAACAACCAGTCTATCGACTTCAGGCTTTATTTTTGCCACTGCGGTACCTGAGGCGACGGGGGAAGCAACAACAACTTTCTCTGGGCTTTCTTTTTTGACCATACTTACACCAGCCAGCATGGTTATCCCGGAGGCCAGACCATCGTCCACCAAAATAACCATCTTTCCTCTCAAATCAGGCGCTGGACGGCCTTCCCGATAAACTTCAACACGGCGCCCTACTTCGGCTAAAGTTTCATCGGCTAATGTTTTAATCTGTCTGTCTGTTAGACCAAGGGATGGAGTAAGATCTTCGTTTAAAATAAGAATGTCGCCAGGCGCAACGGCGGCAAAACCAGCTTCAGGATTCCAGGGAATGGCTACTTTTCTTACCGGAAGAATATCCAGAGGAAAGCCCAAAGATTTGGCCACTTCGTAGCCGACGGGAACTCCGCCACGGGGAACAGCCAGCACAATGCCCTCCTTCGCTAAAGCTACGGAGGGCAATCCTCCATAGCCTCGGCGACGGAGGATGCCCTCCTCACCCGTGAGGTTTTTCAACACCTCCGCTAACCTTTGACCTGCCTCTCGCCGCGTTGCAAACACCGAATGAAAATATCAGCCTTCCCTTTTTCGTCCTCCTTCGCTTAAAGTGGCCTGCCATCCGAAGCCTTGGCAAAGGATGGTGGCGGGACGCGGAGTCGAACCGCGGACGCCCAGATTTTCAGTCTGGCGCTCTACCACCTGAGCTATCCCGCCAACACTCCTATTATAGTTAATAATAAAATGCCGTGCAAAAAGTTATAATAGTTATAAAGCGCGAAAGAGAGGAGGTTGGCAAATGCCTGAGGGAAAAGGAAATATTCTGCAGAGAGACAAGGAAACTTATGCCATCGTACCGAGGATTCCGGCTGGCGTGACGACACCGCAGATGCTCAGGAAAATCGCTGACGTGGCCGAAAAGTATTGTTGCCCCGTAATCAAAATCACTGGTGAGCAGCGTATTGCCCTTGTGGGAATCAAAGAAGGAGAGCTCGATCAGGCTTGGAAAGACTTAGGAGAAGACCCAGCCTACGCCATCGGCCTCTGCATGCGAGGCGTTAAAGCCTGCCCGGGGAATCGATTCTGCAAGTATGGCGTGCAGGATTCAATTGGTTTGGCTCTCGAACTGGAGAAACGCTATTACGGGCTGGAGCTACCAGCCAAGTTCAAAATGGCCGTTTCCGGCTGCCCCTTCTCCTGTCCTGAGCCGGCCGTCAAGGATATCGGCATGAAGGCCACCCGGAGTGGTTTCAACGTGATGGTCGGAGGAACGGCGGGCGGTAGGCCACGGCTGGCAGACGTCGTTGCCGAACGTTTAGCTCCTGAAGAGGTACTGAACCTCGTAGACAAGATCATTAACTTTTACAAGAACAACGCCAAACCGAGGCAAAGAATCGGCAGATTCATCGACGAAATCGGATTAGAGAACTTCAAGCAATCTGTCCTCTCGGCATAAATTTCTGGCGGGGCCGACCGGATTTGAACCGGCGATCTCTACCTTGACAGGGTAGCGTGTTAGACCTGGCTACACTACGGCCCCACAATTCTGGCCTGGCCCTCCTTCGCTAAAGCTACGGTAGGGCATTCTTCACCTACGGCGAAGAATGGTGGGCGATGCAGGATTTGAACCTACGACCTCCGCGGTGTAAACGCGGCGCTCTCCCAACTGAGCTAATCGCCCCTGGTGCCCCCAAGGGAATTCGAATCCCTGCCGCCGCCGTGAAAGGGCGGTGTCCTAGGCCACTAGACGATGGGGGCTCACCTTTCGTGGTGGGCCGTGAAGGACTCGAACCTTCCACACCCGGATTAAAAGTCCGGTGCTCTGCCAGATGAGCTAACGGCCCTACATACAAATTTTTATTATAGCACGGCAATTTAATTTTAACACAGGTAGGAATCAGTGTCGGAAGTGGCGTTTGCCGGTGAAGACCATGGCCATCTTGTGCTCGTTAGCTGCGGCAATGACTTCCTCGTCCCGCAGGGATCCGCCAGGCTGAATGACAGCTGTCACTCCTACCTTGGCTGCCGCGTCGATCCCATCCCTGAAGGGAAAGAAGGCATCCGAAGCCATAACCGAACCCTTGGCGTTCTTTCCCGCCTTCTTGGCAGCGATCTCTGAAGAAACCACACGGCTCATCTGACCTGCACCGACTCCGACTGTGACCAGGTTCTTGGCCAAAACAATGGCATTCGACTTGACGTTTTTGGCTACGCGCCAGGCAAAAAGGAGATCCTCCCACTGGGGTTCCGTGGGATGCTTCTTGGTGACCACTTTCATCTCGTCCCGCTCCTCCCGCTCGGTATCCATATCCTGAACGAGAAGCCCTCCCTCGACTCGCTTGTAATCCTTTTCTCCGAGGTGAGGCATCCTCTCCTCCCCCATGAACAGCAGACGGATATCCTTCTTTTGGGTCAATATCTCCACAGACTCTTCGAGAAAAGCGGGAGCGATTACGAGCTCTACAAAGTATTTAATCATGCCATTGGCTACAGCCTCATCGACTGGCCTGTTTAAAGCAATAACACTTCCGAAAGCCGAGACGGGATCAGCGTCCCAGGCCAGTCTAAAGGCCTCTGATATAGTCTTGGCCAGTGCCACTCCACACGGGTTGTTGTGCTTTATGATTACCACCGCAGGGATTGTAAACTCGTTCACCAATCGCCAGGCGGCATCCATGTCCAGGATGTTATTAAACGAGAGCTCTTTTCCATGAAGTTGCTTGGCAAAAACCAATGAGTGCGGAGGAGGGCTAAGTTCTCGATAGTAAGCTGCCCTCTGATGAGGGTTTTCTCCGTATCTTAGATTCTGAATTTTTTTGAAGGAGAGATTCTGGGTGGGAGGAAAATCGACATAATCACCGGAAAAATAGCCGTAGATTGTGGCGTCATATTCGGCCGTGTGCTTGAAAGCCTCCTTCATCAACTCCTGACGAGTCTCGTCCGTTAGGGCTCCGTCGTTCTTCTTCATCTCGTCGAGAATAACCTTGTAGCGGTCGGGGTTTACCACCACCGCCACAGCCGAGGAGTTCTTGGCGGCACTTCTGATCATGCTCGGGCCACCGATATCGATATTTTCGATAGCCTCTTCCCTGGTTACACCCCTTTTAGCGACCGTTGCCGCAAAGGGGTAGAGGTTAACCGCTACCAGATCGATGGGTTTGATGTCGTGTTCTTTAATCTGATTCATGTGTGCCCTCTTGTCACGCCTGGCAAGAAGGGCGCCGTGAATCTTAGGGTGTAGAGTTTTAACCCGACCCTCGAGCATCTCCGGAAAGCCCGTAACCTCCTGTACGCCGATGACAGGGATGTTCGCTTCCTTCAAGACCCTGGCCGTGCCTCCGGTGGAGATTATCTCCACCCCGAACTTTCTTAAGCCCTTCGCGAATTCCACCACCCCTCTTTTGTCGGAAATACTGATCAACGCCCGCCTGATTTTAAATTTGGCCATACCTTCACCCTCCTGTTCACCCTAAGGTACCGGCTATACCCCGAATCCTCTTCCTTAATTCTTCGCTCTCTTCTATCAGCTCTTCTTTATTAGATTCCGTAATGAGTGCTGCGCGAGGCACTTGGCCTTCTTCGGATTTGATTTCTTCCATTATAGGTTGGTCCCAGCCCTTCAACAACTTGTATACCTGATCCCTTCCGCCTTCAAGAAAGGCATCCGCCAGACAGGCCGTCACATAGGCGCTCTCTGAGATCGCCGCGATCTCAGCAGCCTCGATTGCGTAACGGTTTCCGTTGAAAGAGACTGCCAGGCCCCCAGCCTCTCGAACCATCTCTAAAGCCTGAACATCAGTGATGCTATCCCCGATATACATGGTCTCGGAAAGCTCGTTGGAAGTCCTCTCCAGACTGTTAAGTAGAGCCTTGACCTTTTCAAAGCCGCCTACCGGATTTACTTGACGAAGCATTTCCTCCGACTTAAGTTTCGGAATTTCCTCGTAAAAGACGGTTTCCAACCGGTTGATGGTGGATTGCGATGCTTGATCGAGATCCTGAAGAGATCGGGCATTGTCGGGTATCTCTATCAAGGGAAGAGCATCTATTTCACTCTTCAAGTCCCTTAGCCTCTCTTCTTCCTTCTGATTAGTTTGGTATTTGTCCAGATCCAATCTGGTCGAATAGGTATTCTCAAAGGGAAACCGAACGATCTCGCACACCGCTTTGATGTAGAATTCGTAGCTCGTGGAGATGATGAAGGAATCCATTTTTTCGTTAACGAACTTCAGAGTTTTGTCGGCTCCCGGCACGAGAAGAACATGCTCCCTTGAGAAGGACGCTATCTTCTCATTGGTTGCCCCGAATGCTTTCAAAAAAGGCAGGACGAGTCTCAAAGTGTCCCCCGCCTTGTATCCTTCCCTTTTCGCGACGTATGCCAGATAGTCATCGTACCTGGAGAGTTTGGTAAAGAAACTCGCACCGTTGGGGATAAAATGCGCCGAGAGTTCCAAGGCATTATCATTAAGAGATATCGGGCCTTCACAGTCGGTAACAAACTGCCTGCTCAACACTTCCTCCCCATAAAAGGGGACAGGCTACTTTTTATTTTCCGTATTTTGAAGAAGGATAAAAGTAGCCTGTCCCCTTTTTGTGATCCATTGCTCGATCTGCTTGGTTAGATCATAGCCCTTTTCTAGCCTTTTGCCTCTGGCTAAAACTTTTCCATTCTGGATGGTGAGATTACCATCGGTGAATTCCCTAATTGTAAACAAAATCAGAGGTAGCTCTCGGATAACACCCTGGCGACGAATTTCGTCGAAAAGTTCCTGTTTATCTTCCTTCTCCCAAAGCGCGTCAAATTCTTCCCCTCGGATCGGAAAGGAATAATAACTGATGGGAGGGCCTTTATCCAGTTCTGGAGTGACGAGGTGCATCATCGCCCCGGTCTCGGTAGCCTTTGCGTGAACCAGCTTCCAGATTACCTCTTCCCAGGTACCGACCGGGCCGTCAGGAAGAGCCGGGTGAAGATTAATCATCCGGTACTTACGGCACATTTCGGGCCCAACGATTAGCATGTAGCCAGCCAGAACAACCAGAGCAGGATCATAGCCCTCGAGGCGTTTCATCACCTCTCGATCAAAGGCGATCCGATCTGGTTTAAAGTTTTTTGATGAGAATTGGATCAGGGGTATGCCGTAGCCCTCGACAACGTCAAAAAACCGCTCACTCTCTACCGCTTCGCCACGAATGCGATTGCTAAATACGAAGGCGACCTCGCCTTTTGTCGTCCCATTGCGGATGGCCTTGCTTATGGTTTCAAAGAGGTCAATAGCAGCCTGATCGCGACCGGTAGAGAACCAACCGATCTTAAAGCTCATCAGACTCCCTCTTCCAGGAAAGATCGGTCGGGGTATTTTTCACGCCCCCATCCCTTTATGCTCTGAGCAGCGGCTCTGGTTGCAAGGAGGCCACATTTCATGATGTGCTCATTCCGGAGTAAACCGGCCAGGAAACCGGCGGCGTAAACGTCTCCCGCTCCCGTTTTGTCCACAGCCTTTGTCTTCACGGGTGGGACATGGAATTCCTCTTCCCTGGTTAAGACGTAAGATCCCCTGGCGCCGAGCTTACAAACCACAATCGATGCACCATAGTTCAAGAGTTCTCGGGTGCCATCCATGTAATCCTCTCCGGTCAAGAGTTGAGTTTCTCTATCAGTTACAAACACGATGTAACTTCTCTTTAGGACGGGAAGCATCTTTGCCAGGCCCTTTTGCGTATGAATCTCCCCAGGGTCAAAACTGATCTTTACGTCATTGTGTACCCGCTTGACCAGTTCTTTCTGAGCTTCAGTGGGAGAATCTCCGGCGAAGGAGGTCAGGTGCAGAAATCTGGCATTCTTGGCAGAGGGGAGATCGATTTCGTCAAAGGTCAACGCGTCATTTGAGTTGGGAAGAACCAGAATAGTCCGTTCTTTTGCCTTATCAAGCAAAACGGCGGTCATTCCGCTTTTATCATTCTTCAGGACTCGGCTGGTGTCGACGCCCTCCATGCTCTGAAGAATAAACTCCCCTTCCTTGTCGCGGCCGACCTTACCGATGTAGCCGGTCTCGAATCCCATGCGTGACAAGGCAACCATTGTATTCGCCGCCGAGCCCCCTGGGCTTCTGCTTCTCAGGCGACCGTCTTTTTCCAGTTGGGAGAGGAGCCCTTGAAAGTCTTTTAGCGTACCAAAAACCTCCCCTCCAGCCTCGAGCTTCTTCCCTCTTACTCTTAGCTGGCTGAGATCGTCAACTTCAAAAATGAGATCTACATTTAGAGCACCAAGACCGACAGCATCTTTGGTAGGCATAAAAATCACTCTGTCTATATTACTCCATTATTGAGTTTTGCGGAATATGGTGGAGCCCCACGGACTTACGTCCGTGGCACCTCCACATGCTTCGTCGGGCGCAACCCTCCGAAGCGTACCCTCCTTCGCCAAGGCTACGGAGGGTTACCCTTGTCGCATTCATCCGCGCACTAACGTGCGTGGCTTTCTGCGAAGGAGGGTAACTATTTTTTAGAAGAGGGTTCGGAGCTCGCTGGGCTTTTCCAGCGCGAATTTTGATATCCGAAGCTTTGGAGGGATCTTTATTGGATACTTGCCATCGAAACAAGCAAGACAAAACTGATTTCGTGGCCGGTCGACAGCTTCGATCAGGCCCTTGAAGCCAAGATATTTGAGGCTATCAGCTTCGAGAAAGGCCCTAACCTGCTCCACCGTTAGATTTGCCGCTACCAGCTCTCTGCGGTCTGCGGTATCGATTCCATAGAAACACGGATATTTGATAGGTGGAGAGCTGATTCGCATGTGGACTTCGGAAGCTCCCGCCTTCTTGAGCATCTGGACGATCTTCCGGCTGGTATTTCCCCGGACAATAGAGTCATCCACTACCACCAGGCGCTTTCCTCCGATGACTTCCTTGAGGGGGTTTAGTTTTATCCTAATTCCGAGTTGTCTTATGGTCTGACTGGGCTGGATAAACGTCCTACCTATATAGCGGTTTTTGACGAACCCTTCTCCATAGGGAATTCCCGACTCTTCTGCAAAGCCCATGGCGGCCGAGTTTCCCGAGTCCGGGATGGGAACAACCAGATCACCCTGGGCCGGAGCTTCTCTGGCTAAAACCCTGCCCATTCGCTTTCGGGCGTCCGAAATATTTTTGCCATAGAGATTGCTATCGGGGCGGGCCAGGTAGATAAATTCAAAAATACAGAGGGCGGGCTGAACATCCTCGGTGAACATAACAGATTTGAGACCCTTTTTGTCAATAACTACCATCTCTCCAGGAAGAACATCACGGATGAACTCGCCACCAATTATGTCTAATCCACAGGTCTCGGAGGAAAGAATATAGTTATTACCGAGTCTGCCTAAAGAAAGAGGCCGGATACCATAAGGATCCCTCACACCGATCAGTTTGTCCTCGGTCAGGATTACTAACGAATATGCCCCTCTAATTTTGTGGCAGGCATCTTTGATGGCCTCCTCTATCCCGTTTTTGGAATGAATGATCAGTTCCGCGATGACTTCTGAGTCGGAGGTGGATTCTAAGACACTGCCTTCACCTTCGAGAAACTCTCGAAGTTCCCAGGTATTTATAAGATTCCCGTTATGCGCCAGGGCCAATGCCAGAGAAGTGTTGGCTTTGTGAATAGGCTGGGAGTTTTCCCAGCTTGTAG
>JBAQMN010000164.1:0-7039 GCA_049302895.1 Actinomycetota bacterium
TCATGTGAAATCTATCACGCAGACCCCCGCAACACCTTCGGGCGGGGTAACAATCAAAATCCATCTTCTAAAAATTTTGAATGGTGAGAGGAAAAATTTTTTTCTTTTCCAGGAGGTGATGGAGATAGACGCGTCTTATGTTTTACAGAACCGTCCTCTCAAGTTCGCTCTGTTAGCTGCTATTCTGGCTGCGGCTGCCTCATATTTGCTTCTAAATAATCTTCTTGCCCACAGCCAGACTGTTGTTGCTACTAAGAAAATTGAAGCGGGCACTATTATCGAGCAGGATTCTCTTTCCCTAAAATCCTTACCAAATGGAAGCATTGTCCCGGGGGCATTGCGTCGACAGGATCTGGCAATCGGCCGTAAATCCTTAGTTACCAGGTATCCAGGAGATCAGGTCACTCACGAAACAGTGAATCCCTCTGGGAACAGCTCATTCTCAAACGCGATTCCGTCCGGCAGTGTTCTGGCAACTTTCAACATTAGTGGATCCAATGCTCTACTCCGGTTCGTAAAGGAAGGGGATTTGGTGGATGTGATAGCCGTCAACAATTCTCTAATCGAAAAAGAAAGTGACGCGAAGACGGTTCTCAGGCGGGTTAAATTACTCAAGGTGGTTGAGGGATCTGGCAGTAAGAATCTTGAGGGTGGAAACAAGAATTTCACCATCTTTATTGCTGTTACCTTGAAGCAGGCCGAGTATCTGAGCGCGCTCGAGGCACGTAATTCATTCAAGCTGGTGCTTGAGTCGAGAGAAGATTCGCTGTGAGGGAGCAGCAGTTGGGACGCATCTACACGATCTTTTCCCCCAAGGGTGGCGTGGGGAAGACCTCAATCGCTGTAAATTTAGCGGACAGGGCAGCCAGCATGGGATTGAAGACACTCCTGCTGGAACTTGATTCGAGTCCCGGAGATCTAAGGTTGATTCTGAACTCACCTAATCACACCGGAATTTTAGCTGCGGTAGACAATTTTAGCGGAGTTGAAGAGGCTTGCCTGCTCATAAGAGATCGATTCTATTTTTTGCCTGGTCCTGCTTCTCCTGAAGAAGGAGAAGCTTTAAGACATGAGGCACTGAGAAAATTTTTGGGCAACGCACGGGCATATTTTGATGCCATTGTTATTGATACTCAGTCAACTCTTAGCGAAGCCACCGCTACAGCCATCAAACTTTCAAACAATGTCTTTTTCGTGGTGGACCCGACTTTAGTAGCTGTTGCGCGGGCGGAGACAATTATAAATTTTCTTAAGAAGAAGTTAGACCTATCGACTGAAGGTTTCAGAGTAATCATAAACAAAAGACATCGCCGAGATAACTTGAGATTGGAAAGATTGTTAAATTTTACACAACTTCCAGTAATCGCTGTCATCAAGCACGATTCTAAGTTTACGAACAGGATGAACAGTGTACCGGCAGGAAATCTTCCACAAAGCACTATCGCCCAGGAAGCAGAGAATATTCTTAGAAACTACTATCCGGGGTTGAAGGCACGACAGAGTCTCATAAAAAGACTATGGAGGTTCTGAGCGTGGGCTTGAAGGATGTTTTGAGAGTACGGGATGAACTTACAGCAAAGGAAAAACAATTTATTCTGCAGAAGATTCGCGATCAGGTTCTGAGTCATTATCCGTCTCCGGATAAAGCCTTAGTCGATGTAGAGAGCGAGAAGAACCGCCTGCAGAGTCAGATTCGCGGCCAAGTAATAGAGGTTCTAAACACAGATTTTCCTAACATTTCCCTGGAGGTGGTAGAGGATCTCACCAGGTATATTTTTGACCATTTATTTGGGTTGGGAATAATCGAGTCCCTTCTAAGAAAGCCTGAAATAACGGATATCATGATACAGGGAACGAGAATAGTTGTGGTCAGGCAGGGAGAAAAAGAGGAATTGCCGGAAACCTTTTCCGAAGAGGACGATGTTAAACGGATAATTGACAGAATCACCAGCCCGGCTGGCAAGAAAGTAGACGTAGCCAACCCCTGCTGCGATTGCGATCTCTACGACGGGAGCCGCTGTCACATAATAATTCCACCGATTTCAGACAAAATTTATATAACTATTCGCAAGCTTGGCTGTATGGACCTGGAGCTAACCGATTGGGTGGAGCAAGGTGTTTTTACGGTGAAAGAGGCAGCCATTATTAAGAATGCGGTCAAAGAGAAAAGGAATATTCTGATTTCTGGAGGAACTGGAGCCGGCAAAACCACTCTCCTTAATAGCCTTACCAAACTCATTCATCCTGATCAAATGGTTGTAACTCTGGAGGATACCTACGAGCTGAAACTGTCTCAGAAGCATGTCAAGAGGCTGCTCACCAGGGAAGGAGCGCTGGATGGTAGGGGGAAAGTTACTTTCCGAATGCTTCTCAAAAATGCCCTGCGCATGAATCCGGATCGGTTGATCATGGGAGAGGTTCGCGACGAGAGTGCCTACGACTTGTTACATGCGTTAAACATTGGCCACAAGGGATCGCTTTCTACTATCCATGCAAATTCAGTCCTTGATGCTTTGTGGCGGCTGGAAACGCTTGCTCTGTCAGGAGCACCAAGGATGCCGCTGCTTGCGATCAGAAGGCAGATCGCTCGAGTTATAGATGTTACTATCCAGCTCAAGGGGCTTGAATTAGAGAGTGGATATATTAAAAATCGAGAGGTATTGGAGATAGCGCATCTTAAGAGCTCTCTTTCTAAAGAAAACGACTATGTGATGGAAACACTGTCCACCAGGTGATGGTATGAACGAGATTTTCATTATTCTTTCATCAATGAGTCTCTTTTTTCTTGTTTTGAGTGTTGCTTCATGGAGGGAAAGCAGGCGGCAAAGACTGGAGAAAAGATTGAGGCTGGGGAGTTCTGCTTCTTTAGTTGTAGAAGTTGACGGAAAACCCGATGTGGCGACCCAAATAGGTGGCATTTTCTACTCCGAGGAGTGGCTCTGGATTCAGGTGTTTCTGATAGGTGTAGTCTTAATAACGGGTGTTATTTTCCATCTCCCTTTATTTGCCATAGTCGTCCTTGGCACCGGTGCGTTGGCGGCTCCCTTCGTTTTTGTTCGCTGGCGTCAGAGTAGGAGAGAACACATCTTGGAAAGCCAGCTCGAAGGGGCTCTTCTGGACATGGCGGCCGCTCTTTGGGCTAACCCTTCTCTTAAGGAAGCGTTCGAGGCGGCAAGGAATGAGACTCAGGAACCATTAAAAGATGAGCTGGACAGGGCGCTAAAAGAGATAGAGTGCGGCGTCGGTGTCGATACGGCTCTGATTTCCTTCCTTGAAAGAAACAGAAGCGGTGCTCTTAAAGTGGCCGTACACGCCATGCTTATCTGTCGTGAAACGGGAGGAAATCTGGCACCAGTCCTGGAGCGAACGGCTGAGCTGATAAGGTCGAGATTGCTTCTTCGGGGTGAAATCAGCGCTTTGACTTCTCAGCAAAGAACGACAGCTCTGGTGATTTCCTTAGTTCCTGTTGGCTTTTTGGTCTTAACGCAAGTCTTTAATCCTGGTTATTTGAATTATCTTTTTACTCCTTTAGGAACATTGCTTTTGTTGTACAGTGTGGGGTCAATCGCCATTGGTTTTCTTGTCTTAAGAAAAATGGCTGATTTACTGCCGAAGGGTGATCAAGATGGATAGGTTTCTTTTGATCCCGTTTTCCTCTATTTTTGTCGGTTCAGTTGTTTATGCCTTACTAACCATCTTCGATAGAAAGCGAGCACTAAGCTATCGCCTTGAGAGAGCAGTCGAAAAGGTGGAAAGGGAAGATTCCTTTTTGAAAAGGCAGATCAGCAAGTTCAGTCCCGATCGATATGTTCAAGATCTGGATGCCAAGTTAAAAGCGATTGGTGGGCTGAACTTACCCTTCGCTAAACTGGGATCGGGTATTGATTATCTGGTTTATAAGGTAACTCTAACATCATTGATTGTCATTTTTGTTCTGATTTATGAGGCTTTCTACCAGGGATGGTGGTTCGTTGCACCTGTCGCGGGCGTTCTGGCCTGGATATTACCCAATCAATTTCTCAGGCAAAAGCTTCGTCGGAGAAGGGAACAGATTTTAAACGAGCTTCCTGGTGTGGTTGAGATTATTGCTATGGCCATGGAAGCCGGGTTGACTTTTGATTCAGCGGTAAAGTATGTGGTTGAGCACTACAGCGGGATAGTTAGAGAACTATTAGCTCAAACTCGACTCAAGATTGAGACTGGGCTGAGAAAGAGCGATGCTTTCAGGGAAATGGTCGAGGTTTCCGGTTCTGAGGAATTGAAGCTTTTGATAAGAACGATTTTACAGGCTGAGCGGCAAGGACGGCCCATAAAAGATGTACTCTTGAGCATGGCGCAGGCGATGAGGATTAAACAGCGCCATGAGATCGAAGCCAAAGCCAACCGATTGCCGACGACGATGCTCGTGCCCATCTTTGTGTTTATCATTCCGCCTATTCTTTTGATTTACACGCTGCCCGCTTTGTTGAATTTTAGATATCTTTTTTAGTTCGAGGAAATCATTTGGTTTGGAGAAAGGAGGTGGAAAAATTGTTGGCGCTTTTTCAAAAACTATTTTGGAAAACTTATGCCGAGGAGCATGGATCTGAGATCACTGAGCAGATATTCTGGATTGGCCTGATTCTTCTGGCGATTATTCTCGTACTCCCGCAGCTTAGGAATGTACTTCTCAGCAAGTTGTCTGAGCTTATTTCAGCCATCTCGCAGTAAAACTTGATGGGGTTAATCGGGAAAGGGTGATTCTATGAGGAGAAAAGCTCTGTGTGTAGTGCTTGTTTTGGTGCTGGCACTCTCTGTCTTGGGTTGCACCGGCAAGAGGCGGCCAAGCGACCAGGGCCGAAGTATAAACATTGGCGTTCCCGTTACTGTACTTGGGGTCGTCAAGGAGGTTCGGGGAAACACCATCACGCTGACCGCTTATTTTTCTCCGAAGGAGTTTGCCACTGATAGAACTAAAGGGAAGAAGGCGCTGATCGAAGTGACCAGAGAGACAAAATACAGGATTATCGAGGCACGTCGAGAGGCACCGAAACCTGGCGAGAAGTTTGAACCGCCGGCCCGAGATGGGACTCTGTCAGATGTCAAGAAGGGGAGTTTGGTGACGATACTGGCTAGGCTTGAGGCTAACAGTCGTCTAATTGCTAAAGAGGTAATGGTTTTTCCTCCCATTGCGGGCGCTAAGCTGCCTGAAGATATCAAGACCTTGAGTGGAACGGTCAAGTCTGTCCAGGGAGAGTCCATTTATATCGAGGTAGAAGATAAGAAGGTGAAGATTATTGTGGACAGTCGGACAGGCTTTTCGAAAGGTCAGTCAGGATCGGCAGACAAGCCGCAGCCAGGCTCTCTGTCGGAGATAAGCGTTGGGTCGGTGATTAACGTGGCTGGCAGGGAGAATTCGGATGGCAGCACAACTGCTCTGGCGATCAATTATGAGTAGGCTGAAAGCATAAAATGCGGCGACCTCAAAAAGCATTCCTGTTAATTTTGATTTTCTTGGTAGCAGTGGTGGCTGGTGCTTATTTATACCTCTCAGATGGCGTGACTTTTTGGCGGAAGACTCCGTCGATAGCTGAAAGATGGGGCGATAGAGGTGTTGGCAAGTCAAGTCCGACCCGGAAACAGCACCAGCAGACTAAACCTGAAGATGAGGAGATTCCGTTTTATGAGCCCCAACCTACTTCTGTCGGATGGATATCCAAAGATCCGAAGTCTCCCTGGATGGTACATACTTCTAAGCCTGAAGGCTATATAGCAGAGCTCGATGGTATCGGTGGAACTGTCAAAAAAATTGAGGGGGACGTAATTACTCTTGTAGATCCTGAGATTGGTAATTCAATGGATAGGGCAGCCCAATCAGCTCGATGGAGGGTTCGCATCGACAATCCGGCTGTCAAAGTCTTTAAGTTCACTGGAGATTTTAGCTCAGGCAACCCATGGACTGAGGGTACGCTTGCTGATCTGGCTCCTGGAGCTCGGGCTGGTTTTATATGGGCAAAACCGCGAGGAAGTACTGCTTCTTTTACCCTTTACGAGATCAATATTGAGCTAAGGGAGTAATTAGAGTGGTGAATTCGAAAGGTATCTTCATCAAGGTGGGGGTTCTTGCTCTTTTTGTTTCAGTTGTTGCTCTGCTAATTCCAGGTCTAAATACGCCCTTGGCTTTTGCGGACGACTGGATTAAAGTGAAACCTCCAGGTGAACGAATCTGGGTTGACGATTCCCACTGGGAAACCCGTGGCCGCTGGGAGAAGTACACCTGGACGGAGTGGTGGGAAGGCTGGGTGCGGGATATCGAGTGGTATGATGAGGTTGTCTGGGACTGGTACTGGGATCAGTACTGGGTTGATACGAGTCATTGGGAATACTACTCCGGCTGGCGGTGGGTTTCCTCAGGTTATTGGGATTATTCCGTAGGTGGTCTTTTGTGGACGTCCGGCGCCATAGACTATGGCGAAGACCCTTGGTATACACAGCCTGATTATGATGTCTGGACTTCGCCCCAGCAGGCTTGGGACGGAATCTGGTATGTCATAAACTATTATGCTTGGCATTGGGAACAACACTTCAAAACACCTCCATATCGTATTGTACATTATTGGGGTGGTTCTGATGGTTACGCCGTCAACTGGTACTGGGTCGATACTTCCCACTACGAGTTCTACCAGGGTTGGCAATGGGTTTCCTCAGGCTACTGGCAACCTTATCAACACTGGTATCAGAAGGTTGTGCGCAAATGGAGAGTGATTGAGAAGTGGGTCAGGTGGCTGGTTCCCCACTCCGAGTACAGATGGGTAACCGAGCAGGTCTGGGTCCCCGGTGGCTACTGGTCCGAACCTCTTCACGGCACTGTTACAATCTCCAAATTGCCTCAATATGTCTTCACTAAATGGCACTATCTTACCAACGATGGCAGAAGGCACTCGGTGCAGGATGAGCCTGCTCACAGCGATATCATCATATCCTGGCAGGCCAACAAGCCTGTCTCTTCTATAAAAGTTTATGCTGACGTTCAAAGACACAAATCTAAAGGTATAGATAA
>JBAQMN010000165.1:0-1613 GCA_049302895.1 Actinomycetota bacterium
GGGAAAAGACCAGCCAGGCGAGCCAGGTCCACCGCCGCCTCGGTGTGTCCGGCACGTTTGAGAACTCCTCCGTCCCGAGCCCGGAGGGGAAAGACGTGTCCCGGCATAGAGATGTCCTCAGGACCAGTGTTGAGATCGAGCACCGCTCTGATGGTAACCGCCCGATCCCTTGCGGAGATCCCGGTGGTGATCTTTCCCTTTGCTCCGATGGAAACGGCGAAAGCCGTCTGGTGAAGGGAAGTGTTATCTGAAACCATGGCGGGGACCTTCAGCTCGTCAAGACGCTGGGCGATACAGGGCATGCAGATCAAGCCGCGCCCCTGCTTGGCCATAAAGTTTATGATCTCTGGAGTAACCTTCTCAGCGGCACAAACAAAATCACCCTCGTTCTCTCGATCCTCATCGTCGATGACGACTACGATCTCTCCGTTTCTGATGTCTTCTATCGCTTTTTCAATTCGCGCAAAGTTCATTCTGCCTCACCTTCGCCTCTCCGCCGGTAGGCGGGGACAAGTTTTTCGACGTATTTGCCGATTATATCCAATTCTATATTGACCTTTGAACCGGGACCTTTGATGCCCAGGGTGGTAGTCCTGGCGGTGTGAGGTATTATCGAAGTCGTGAATGCCCCGTCGGCGACGTCGACAATGGTCAAACTAACTCCGTCCACGGCCACCGAACCTTTGGGAACCAGATATTTAACAAAACTCTTGGGAATCTCGATTCTAAGCAGGAAAGAGTTCCTTTCGAGCTTTTTTTCTCGAATCAACCCCACGCCATCGATGTGGCCGTTAACCATGTGGCCACCGAGTCGCTCGCCGAGGGCAACGGCCCGCTCCAGATTAACAACCTCTCCGACCCTGAGATTTCCCAGCGTTGTTCGACCAAGAGTCTCCGCGCTCACGTCCGCCTTGAAAGTGGCTCGTCTGGTGTCGGTGACGGTAAGGCAAACGCCGCCTACGGAAACCGAGTCTCCTATTTTGAGATCCGTCAAGACTCCGTGAGCCTCTATCTCGATATAAGCTTGAGACCCCCGCCTAAAATTCTTAACTTTTCCAAGTTCTTCTATTATCCCGGTGAACATTATTTGGTCCTTCAATAGCGGACCTAAAGGTCCGCCTCTACGCTGTTTCGCGATCCATTTCTACAAAGATGTTGTAGAGGTCGACCTTTAGGTCGGCTTCCCCTGTAGAGGTCGACCTTTAGGTCGGCTGTTTCGGATACGCTTCTATCATTACGTCTTCGCCTACTAACCTGACGTCTGTTATTCTCAGTTCCTTGGCTTCTTTGATAGTTTCGATACCTTCGCCAACGAAAAAGGATGGCGCCTCTCCTCCGATCAATTTGGGAGCGATAAAGAAGATGAACTTGTCCACCAGGCCATCCTCCACCGCTGACGTGGCGAGGGTGGCCCCTCCCTCCAGAAGCACGCTGGCGATCTCACGCCCTCCAAGCTCGGAAAGAAGCTCAGATAGGTCTACCCTGTCCTTTCTTTCTCCCAAAACAAGAACCTCGACACCCTTTTTTCGCAAATCATCCGCTTTTTTCGCGGAGATTCTTTTGGTGGTGGCGACCAACGTCGGAATTTCGGAAGCGGTCTCCACCACCTGAGC
>JBAQMN010000166.1:0-13476 GCA_049302895.1 Actinomycetota bacterium
CCGCCACGAGAAACAATGGCATAAACGGCATCCGGGCGCATGGTGGCGGCGATCAGGGCGGCTGCCGCCCCTGTGCTGGCACCAAAATAACCAATTCTTAGGTTTGCAGTAGAGGGGTTTTTTAGCACCCAGTCGGTACCACCGACAAGCCTGCTAGCAAGTAACTCAATATTAAACCTCAGTTCGGCAGTTTGAATATCAATTATCTCCTCTTCCCTTGTCAAAAGATCAAATAGCAACGTTGCCAGCCCGCCTTTCTTGAGAACCTCGGCGACGTACTTGTTTCGAGAACTGTGACGGCTACTTCCACTTCCGTGAGCGAATAATATGAGGCCACGAGCACCTGGAGGGATATCCAGATTTCCCTCCAGGCTGACACTGTCAACCGAAACCGAAACCAGATTTTCTTCTCGAGCTCCCCTGCTATTTTCCATCTTTTTACATCCCTTTCCTAACCGATTACGAGCTCAAATCCCTCTGGTTTGTTCCCGCAATGAACATCAACCTGGCCGTTACGTTTTTCTAAATGCAGACTTAAAGCACCGCCGACCGCCGGAAAGTTCTCAACATCGATAATCTTGACGGGCGGTGGGAGCAAAGGGCGAATCTCTATACGTTTTTCAGGTACGTTAACGGATATTCCTAACATAACTCTCAAAAAGAGCAGTATACTCCCGGCCGACCATGCCTGAGGACTGGAGCTGGCTGGATATTCGGCTGGGAAGTCGAATCGGGTGCGGTATAATCCGCAGAAAAGCTCCGGAAGACGATTTTCAGGAAAGTACGTGCTCGCCTGGATCAATGCCTCAATCACGCGGGCTACTTCTTCTACAAACCCATATCTTGCCAGTCCGGCGACAATGATGGAGTTGTCATGAGGCCAGACCGACCCGTTGTGATAACTTAAGGGATTGTACCCGGCATTTTTGGAGCTTAGGGTTCTGATGCCCCACCCCGAAAACAGGTCGCTCTTCAAGAGTCTCGTTGCTACACTAACAGCCTTATCTTTATCGATGATCCCCGACCAGAGAGCATGCCCCGGGTTAGAGGTTATAGAGTCCACCTTCCGCTTGTCCCTGTCGAGAGCCTCTGCAAAAAAGCCCTCTTTGTCCATCCAGAAATCCTCATTGAACCGTTTCTTGAGATCCTCAGCCTCTCTGACAAACTTGTCAGCGCGCTCAGGCTTACCAATAAGCGGCATCAACTCAGCCATTCTTAGTTTAGCGTCGTAAACGTATCCTTGAACCTCCGACAGTGCAATAGGTGGCTTTGCCAGGGTGCCATCTGCGAAACAAATGGCGTTGCCGGAGTCCTTCCAGCCTTGATTGGCAAGCCCTTTTCCTCCCTTCTGAAGATACTCCACGTATCCGTCCCCATCCAGATCACCGTAATGGTCAATCCACCCCAGAGCCGTTAGAGCGTTATTAGACAAAGCCTTTACCAGACTAACGTCTCCCGTCCAGCGATAATACTCGGAGAGAACGATCAAATACAGAATGGTTGCATCCACCGTGCCGTAATAGAGTTTGAAAGGAACCTCCCCCACAGTCGCCAGCTCACCACTGCGAATCTCGTGAGGAATCTTGCCCGGCTCTTCCTCGCGGCCAGGGTTTTCCTCCTTTCCCTGATACTTTGCCAGCAGTGTGAGGGCTTCCTTAGCCAACCCCGAAAAAACCGGCAAGACCTGATAAGCGGTGATAAGAGTGTCTCTTCCAAAAACGGTCATATACCATGGAACTCCGGCAGCCAGAACAGTCTCTTCTTCACCGATAGCCTTTCCCTCCAGCCTGAGACTTCCCAGATCAATAAGGCTTCTTTTATAAGCGTGGGAAAAGGCTTCCCAGTCGGTCACCAGTCTGGGGGCTGGAGCGATCCACTGGTCCATCGCTCTTCGCTTTTCCGCCGAAGCAAGACCGAAGGATCCTGCGCCGTATTTGGGAGTGACAACCTTAGACGATGTCAGCGTCAAATAACTGATGCCTGTGTGCCACGTGGCGCGGGGTTCCAGCTCGACCTCAAAAGTAATCCATCCTTCCCCTGTAACCTGGAAGACCTGCTCAAACTGGATAATCAGTTTTCGAATGAAATTCTCTCGTGTATAGCCGCACGAGAGGGTCTTCTCCTGACGGTTGGCTCCTATCGAGAGAGCTTTTTTCTTGATCGCCCCACCGCGCTTCACCTCGAAAATGTCCGCAAAATCCGCCTTGAATCTTAGCTCGACATTCAAACGAATGGTTTCCGCGGTGAGATTTACGATATCTAAATCCTCGTTAAGACCGTTGCCAACAAAAAAACTTCGCTCAATGAGCAGACTATCGCTGGGAATTCGTCCCAACGTCGGGTTGGTCAGGTAGTGGATGGAAGAGTAGTAATCGACCTGGCGCGAGGAGAGAAGAACGAGCTCTTCCCCGTTAATGGTCAGTTGGTAATGACTCAGAAAACGAGTGTCTTCAAAGTAAAGACCCTGTTCGGTGTTCTCTTTGACGTTGCCGAGAGCGTCGCAGATAAAGAAGGCGCGGCCCTCATGGATAACAATCCCCGGCACGAGTGTTCCTTACTTTTTCTTCTCGCCTCGTTTCTCACGGATGGCCGCGATCTTGTCTATAAGGTCGGGGACGGACTCGATCAATCTCTCTACGCTGGCCACGCCGCCCCGGACCGGGAGCAGACTTACTCTATCTTCGATCATGACAATGAAGGCGACCGGCTCAACTCGCACGCCGCCTGCGCCTCCCATACCGGCTCCCTCACCGTGACCGGATACTCTCTTCTCGCCAGTCGGTGTCTCTCCCGTCCCTTCTCCTCCGCCCGCACCGAACCCGACTGAGATTCTGATCACCGGCACAAGGGTCTTCTTGTCCACCGTGATCGGCTTTCCCACCACCGTTTCCGTGCTCGCCATGCGTCGCAATTCCTCGACGATGGTTTTGACGAAGCTCTCCGTCTTGCTTGTCGCTGCCTCTGGCATCTCAGCCACCTCCATGGAAGATTAAAGCTTTCAGCTCACTTATCCAAATCGTCCTTATAGATGGGGCGAAGGCGAACCTCAAAGCGTTAAAAGCGAGCGCACCCATCCAAACTTGCCCAGAGAATCGGGCGGAACCTTTAAGACAAGCTTCCTCGAAATTGGCCTCCACGTCAATAGCCCTAAGTCCCAGAGGTTGCCTCACCGCATGGTACAAGCCAAAAAGCATACCCGTGGCTGCCGGGTCGGACAAACCGATTTCACCTCGGAGTTCGCCTTTAAGTTTAAGCGAGCGCGCCATTCTCAAAACCAGTCTCAACAGTTCACAAAGGGCCTGGACGGAAAATTGTTGGGTGATTCTTCGCATTTTTTTAACTCTCTTTGGCTTAGCCTTAGCTTCCTTTTCCTCAGCCTCGACTCCTTCGACTTCGCGCAGGACAAGCCTTTCCCTCGGCCAAAGCACCGTGGTGTAGACTGGAAAGCCAGCCACACTGAGGGACACACACGCCCGCTCGAGAGCAAAATCAAGCTTGACCAGAATCATGCGTCCCAGCCAGGACACGGTGCCTTGACCTTCAAGAATCTCTTCTCTGCTCGCCGATATTTCAAAGCGAAACGGCACAAGGAGCAGCAGGATGATTAGAAGGATTATGAGAAAGAGAATAAATCCAAAAAGGCCAAGAAGAAACCACAGGATTATCACGATCAGGAGGTGGGATTGATCGGACTTCCTAAAATCTCACGTATCTTGTTGAGGCTTTTCTTGAGTTCTTCCTCCGTCCACTTTCGCCTGGCAATCTGTCTTTCTAGTTCCTTGTTGGCGGAATCGAGTTGGGCGGTGCGTTCGATGATGTGGCGCTCTAACACCTTGTTCAACCTCTTGATTTCGTTCTCCGTCCATTTGCGCTCAGTAATGTCGCGTATTACGGCAAGACGACCGAGCACATTGCCGCTCTCATCCTTCATCACGGTGACCGACGATTCGACATGAATTTCGTCTCCGTCATTCTTGACGTGAATGTTTTCTCCGTGCCAGGAGCCGGTCTTCGTTAAAGACTCATGAGCCGTCTTTTCATCCTCAGGTTTGAGCCAGCGCCACCGATGCGACTTCTCAAGTTTTCGACTGAGCATTTCTTCAGACTTCAGGCTGTATAATTCCTCGGCGGCTTTATTCCAGTAAGTTACGCGATCGTCATTGTCGACGGCAATGACTGCGTCGCTTACCTGAGCCAGAATATCCGCCTGAAACTTGATGCGTTGCTCCGCCCGCTTATTTTCGGTTACGTCCACAAGCGATAACACCAGCCCTTTGACATGGCCGGAAGCATCTTTTATGGGGGTGAGTGTCCAGTCCCAGTAGGTTACCCCTCTCCAGGGTTGATCTACGAACTCGAAGGGTTTGGCTCTAAACTCTATCGGCTCTCCGCTATCCCTAACCCTCCCAAAGATAGCCTGGTTCTCTTCGTTTGGGAAAAGCTCGAAATGGTTGCGGCCTATCAGTTCGTCTTTGGTGTGTCCCGAGCCGTGTGCGTAAGTCGAATTAACCAACATGAAATTGAAGTCTCGGTCGAGGTAGGCCAGGTGGGCAGGGGTATTTTCCATGATCACATTGAGAGTGTCTCGCTCTTGCGCCAGTGTCTCCTCACTCTTCTTCAAGGACTCCAACAACCGGCTGTTCTGAAGAGCAAGTGACACCAGTTCGCCGAAGGCCGACGCTGTGCGAGCATCGGCATCGGTGAAACTCGATTGCTTGTTCGCCAAACCGAGCAAACCCACGGTCTTACCCTCGATGTTCAAAGGGGCAAACAAGACGTTATCAAGGCTCACGTGTCCTGGCGGCATATACTTTGGCCATTTGCTTCCGGCGAAGTCATTCTCGTACACCGCCTTGCCCGTTTTGTACGCTTCGGCACGCAATCCGCGGATGGGCATGGGAAGGGACGGGTCAACAATACAGGGAAGCCCGCCAGAATCCAGAAACAGAACCTCGTTCTCGGGTCCTTCTTCCGAGAGAAGAGCAACGTATCCAGCGGTTGCGCCTATCAAATTCTTGCAGGAATCGAACATCGACCGCGCTGAATCCTCAAATTTCTGGTATTTTAAGACCTGGCTTGTGGCCTGAAGCAGCGCCGAGATTTCCGCACTGCGCCGCTCAGATTCCTTGAGAGCATGACGCAAAGCTTCTTCTGCCCACTTTTCAGCGGTGATGTCATGATTGTAAATACGTACAACTTCGTCTTTCGCAACGTAGTGCATTGCTTGATAATATACTGAGGAGTTAACCTTGACCTCGCGTGCAAGTGAGCCTGCTTTTCCACGCTTAAGTTTGATAAAGATGGATTTCAAATCTGTTAGGAGTGGGTGTTTAAGCTCAAGCCTCGTGAGATCGGGAAATCGCCTTTTTGCTGCTTGATTGATGTAGGTGATCTTCCCAGCCGAGTCCACCTCAAGGATTGGATTCGGATTCAGCTCCGGGAAGGAAGCAAGTCGTTTTGCGTCTTTATCTTTCACAACGTTTCTCTTTAGGGCCGCGCCAAGTCACCAAATCGCATAACTCTCCGGGCCTTATGCCCACCAATCAACGCTCTGTGGTATGCTTTTATTATACACAAGAGATTTTGAAGTTACTAACAATAGAGGTGAGACCGTGCCTGGACCGACGTCCACGATCCTGGTTGAGAACATAGTGAAAACTTATCGTCTGGGAGAGGTCGAGGTTGAGGCTCTGAATGACGTGTCTCTTACGATAAACGAAGGCGACTTTTTCATAATCACAGGTCGCAACGGTTCCGGCAAATCAACTCTTCTTCACCAGTTGGGTCTCCTGGACCGGCCTGATTCTGGAGAGATTCGTCTGCACGGGCAAGAAGTCACCACCATGCCCGAAAAGGCTCGTTCCAATCTGCGACTGCGGTACCTGGGATATATCTTCCAAGAATATGCGCTGATGGCCGAGTTGACCGCCTTAGAGAATGTCATGCTTCCGGCAATGATGATCGAGAGTCCCCGTGTATGTAAGAAACGAGCCCGGGAGTTACTGGCTAAGGTTGGTCTTGAGAAAAAGATGAACAATCTCCCACGGCAGCTCTCCGGAGGCGAGCAGCAAAAGGTGGCAATTGCGCGTGCTCTAGTCAACGATCCCACGGTCATTTTTGCGGACGAACCAACGGCTAATCTTGATTCTGTTGCCGCTAAAGACGTTCTCTCTATCTTTAAGAAACTCAATGAGCACGACAATCACACTATAGTTATGATTACCCACGAGCGGGAGGAAACCCCCTATGGCAATAAGGTTATTAGATTATCGGATGGGAAAATCGTGTGAGAACCGAGGCGCGCATTCCGTTCTTTCTAATAGCCAGGCACGTCATGCGGGGCAGCAAGTGGACCTTGGCGCTGATTATCTTTCTTGTGTCTATCGCCTTTATCAATCTGGTCTTCATAACCTCACTTTTCAATGGAATCATCGATAATAGCAACCAACAGATCATAAACACCTCCACTGGTCACGTTTCCATCACGCCACGAGAAGGTCATGATTTTATCGAGAACACAGATACCGTTCTGGCCAAGATCAAGGATGTAGATGGTGTTAAAGCGGCCAGCGCCCAGATGATCGTTTCGGCCAGCCTGAAATACAAAAACGTAAAAGGTAACTGGCGGGTTCTGGCAATTAACCCGAGTGACGAGAAGAAGGTGACGAATGTCTCGCAAAGAATGATCAAGGGTTCTTATCTAAATCCTGACGACACCGACAAAATCATTATAGGTCGACAGATTGCCGGCGGAGCTGATGTCGAAATGAATGCGTTTTCTTTCAAGGGAGCTCGCGTCGGGGACACCGTCACGTTATCATTTGACAACGTCAAACGTGATTTCAAAATCAAAGGGATTTTCTATACCAAGTTTATTGAAACCGACGAGCGGGCGTTCATAACCCAGAAAGCGTTAGAGCAACTCGCACCCTATTACGATGGAAAGGCAACAAGTATTGTTATACGCATCGACAAAGAAGGGAAAGAGGACTCGGTTATCAGTACAATGAAATCAAGAGGAATAGACGAAAGCTTTTACACCTGGAAAGATCTGGCCGGTTTGATGAAGACCGTGACCAAAAGCTTTCTCTCCATTAATGCCCTGTTATCCTTGGTGGGATTGCTAATCGCCGCCGTAACAATCTTCATTGTCATCTATATTGATATTTCCAACAAGCGCCAGCAGATTGGTATCTTGAGGGCAATCGGTATCAAACCCTATCTCATCCGGGCGACGTATGTTCTGCAGACTGTAATCTATTCCGTTTCTGGAGTGTTGTTAGGAACGGGGCTATTCTTTAGCATTATTGTTCCGTATTTCAGGTCACACCCGTTCCAATTACCGATAGGCGATGCCGTCCTGGTCATCAATTACGCTGATTTTGTCATCCGGGCGGAAGCCGTCATTCTCGTAGCGCTCCTATCTGGATTGATTCCCGCAATCCTGGTTACCCGGGCCAAACTCTTAGATGAGATATTGGGAAAGTAGGAAGAGGGGACGGTTCACCGTCCCCTCCCTGCAACTGCTACGTTAGTATCCACGTTTTACTTCTACCGCCGTAACCGGAAGCATTTCGCGGCACGCACCCAAGCCCAGACTCTGGTGATGCGCCATAACCTTATCGGCGCTGGAAGCGTCCCACTCAAAGAATGCCTCACCCTTGTCCGTGTTGTAGAGAACCTGGTTGAGTCGCGGATCATTTGAGCTCTTGCTCTTCTCGATTAACTCGTTGATCTGATTCTGATTGATGCCCTTGATGTCGTGAACACACATCATCTTGGCCATTTTGGCACCTCCTTCCGATTTTCTCAATTTCTATGATCAACTCCTTTTGCTATCTCTAAATAATTCTATCCGCCCAAGAAGAATTTTGAACTGGGTAAGCACCTGGTTTTTGTACCAGAAACACCTGGGAGTTTATGCAAGTAGTAAGTAGGGGTCAGGTCTTGCATTTCAACAAACACATTTCAACATGCCACAGTCAGTCCAGCCCATCATCTGGAAAAGTCAAAATGCAAGACCTGACCCCCGCTATTTAACTATTTACAAAAACCTGGCGAGCAGGAGTCCGATCGTCATCAGAGCGGGAGTCCCCAGAACAACCAGGACGTTCTGGCCGAGGGCCGGAACGAGCTTATCGCTCTGGTTGTAGTTTTTAAGAGCTACCTGGCTAGCTTTGACGGCGATGGGAATAGTAAGAAGCCCAAGGAGCGTGAGAGCCGGGATGATCTTGAGAACTACCGGGATAACGATGAACAGATAGGCAAGGGCGAGCATGATGACGAAGGCGATGGCGGCGTTCCTCTTTCCGACAAGAATGACCCCGTGCCTCCTGCCAGTCTTGATGTCTGCCTCATAGTCTGGAATCTCGTTCACCCAGAGAAGATTGGAAACAAGGATACCGACGGGGATAGAGGCCCAAATAGCCTGGGAGGAAATGAGCACTTTTTCCGGCGGAAGCTGAGTGATATACGCGCCCAGGACTAGAAGAGGCCCGAAACCAATCCCCGGGAACAGTTCCGTGATGTACACGTGCGTGAGTATCGGAGTGTAGATTACAGCCAGCAAGGCAGCCAGAGCGACAATAACGATCAGAATCGGATACAAATAGATAAAGTATGCACCGATAAGGAGGCCGACAATGAGCGCGCCGATGCCCAGGTACAGCACGTCCCGTGGCTTGAGCAACCCTTCCGGAAGAAGCCCGCTTCCGCCGCTGAAAGGCGTTCTCTTGGTAAGCTTATCGGTTCCTCTAACATAGTCAACGTAATCATTGAGTACGTTTACGCTGATATGGGCGCAGACGGACCCGATGAGGGCGAGGATGAGATGGAGGCCATTGAAGGCTCCCTGATAGACGGCCATGGCGATGCCCACCGAAAAAGCTACGGGCGTTAGGATGAGAAACCGTGGTCGAGTTTCCAGAAACATGAGCTTTAACTTGCTTGCAGCCGCTTCCATTTCTGATTCTTACCTCCTTAGGATTCTTCACAATTAGGTTACTAAGAATTCTACGCGAGTTTATCATTGTTCACTCTCACCAATACAAGCTCTTACCAGTGACTCAAGTTCTTTATTCTGGTAATCGAAGTCGGCCATAACCCTTTTCAGGTTATCGGGTAACTTCCTGTATCCCCACAAGCACCGCTTTTTTGTCTCTTCTACACTATTTCGAATAAAGTAATAGGGCAGATTTACATGGAAAAATGAGATGCTGTCGGCATCTCTTAAAATGTCAACACGTCTCGTGCCTCCTCTTTCATGATGGCACACCAGAAAAAATATATCATCGGTTAGTTTTTTACTTATGTTACACTCTTTCATTATTTCTGCCAGGATCTTAGCGCTGTTTGAAGCATGGGCATCTTTAAACTCATCGTAATTTTTATAATCTTCGCGCCCTACTTTCCCCTCTTCAATGGCTCTTTCTATATCATGGCCTAAAGCAGCTATTTTTAAGACCTCATCGGCATCAGGCTTTAATTTAAGCAGCCACTCCAGAGTATTTTTCGAGTGGATTGGGTCTTCAGGAACTGGAGATTTTTTAATAATCTCCTCGATCTTCTTTTTTACACAGTCAATATTATCCATTTTTATATAGAACCATTACTCTCCTGATATTTTCTGCATTCATCAAAAGAGCGATTAAAACAAGAGTTAAAAGAGGCTGATTTATTAAAGCCCCGAGAAATATGATAAACATTCTAACATCACGCCCCATCCTGAAATAGTACTTTCCTGGCTCAAGTTTTCTCTTCATTAAACCATCATATTTGTCGGCTGTATAACTATTCATGAAGGCGCCTATTATTGCCAGAAAACCGATGAAGAGTGCAAGAGAATTCCTATTTGCAAAATAAACATAATAAGTCAAACCGAAAAGAAGAAAAGCATCAGCATAGCGGTCTAAGACAGCGTCAAACCATCCACCAAATTCTGTAATCTGGAATTTCAACCTTGCTATTTCCCCGTCACAGCCATCAATAACAGATGATACTTGTGCTAGTATTGCTCCAATAACTAAATTAACATATCCCCCCAAAAAGAAAAAAAAAGCACCCAGTGTAGCAAGAATAAAGGAAAAAAACGAAACATAGTTTGGAGTAATACCTGTTCTTAAAAGATACCTAGTAATCCTGGCTGATATGGGTCTGTTTAAGTATCTTGATATAGGTCCATCAGAGGTCTTTTTCAAAGTATCTAAAAGCTTGCTTTCCGCTTTTTTAAATGTCTTCTCATCATCCACATCAATCCAGTAATCATCTTTAACATCAAAGGCTTTAGCTTTTCCCTTGCTGGCCAGTACCCTTATCCCCCCTGAAAGGGAGCTGTCGTTATTATGTAAGCTTTCTTCGATGGCGATAAATATTGCTGGAGAACAAAGAAAAATTCCTGTATCATAAGCGTTATATTTCTTGATATCCTTTCCTATATCTAAAATTCTATTGTCTTCGACCAAAACTTTGGTAACATCATTAACATCAACAAGCTTATTGGTTTTAATGTTATAGTCTACAGCCAGCATAACTTCGCCATCGGCTATTCCTTCATTCTTTAGTTTTTTCAGTATCAATTCATCAAAGACATGATCCCCCATCAACAGAATAAAATTCTCATTTAATAGTTTTTTTGCCTTAAGGACAGATATGCCGTTCCCCTTTTCCCATTCTTCATTTGTGATATGGGTTATATTTATATTTCTGCTCTGGCTAAATCTGTCAAGATATTGCCTTACCTTCTCACTGTTGTATCCTGTTACCATATAGAAATCAGTAAGACTATGCTTCTTTGCGGTTAATATCACCCGTTCGATAAGGGATAATCCCAGGAGAGGAATAAGGGGCTTTGAATCGCCCCTACTTGATAATCTACCTCCCCGTCCTGCAGCGATGATTAGGCATCTCACTAGCTTAATCTTTCCTCTTTCCCGCAATAAATTCCTCAGTCATTCTATATGCTTCATCATCAGTGAACTGTTGCGGTGGATGTTTCATGAAGTATGCAGAAGGTGAATACAAAACACCTCCTTGGCCTCTCTTAAGAGCCAGCTTACAACACCTAATCGCATCTACTACCACTCCTGTAGAGTTCGGAGAATCTTCAACAGAAAGCCGCAATTCGAGGTTCATGGGAATGTCGCCGAAAAGTTTACCTTCCATCCTGATGAAACAAACCTTGTTGTCCTTTTGCCAGGTAACATAATCACTAGGCCCAATATGAATATTTTCGGATTTAAGCCTTTCAGCAAGAACCGACTGTACCGCCTCGGTTTTTGATCTCTTTTTTGAAATAAGTCTGCTTCTGTTAAGCATATTGAGGAAATCGGTATTGCCCCCTATATTTAGCTGGTAAGTTCTTTCTAGCCTTACGCCTCTCTTCTTGAACAAATCAGCCAGTACCCTGTGGGTTATAGTTGCCCCCAATTGAGATTTTATATCATCACCTACTATCGGTATGCCTTTTTCTTTAAATCTATCCGCCCACTCATGATTGCTTGCTATAAGAACGGGTATATTGTTTATAAACGCCACACCGGCATCAAGAGCACATTCAGCATAGAACCTTGTAGCTTCTTCAGAACCTACCGGAAGATAATTCAAAAGTACCTCAGCCCCTGATTCCTTTAATACATTGATTACGTCTTCTTTAGATGCTTCCTTTCTATCACTTAAAACGAATGTATATTTATCGTCATAGTTTTTCATATGATCTGAAAAGCCATCAAGTATCTTGCCCATCCTCACTTCCACATTTAGTTTAGGGACATTATTGCAAAATACTATCGTGCAGTTTGGAAGTTCAAAGATAGCCTCAGATATATCCTTTCCAACTTTCCTTTTATCAATGTCAAATGCAGCTACCACTTCAATATCGTAGGGCTTGTAACCACCGATGTCCCAGTGCATCAATCCGATGGCCTCTTTGCTATCTTTATTTTTATAGTACTCAATACCTTGGAGTAATGAACTTGCGCAGTTACCAGCTCCTATGATCCCCGTTTTAATCTTGTCCATAAGCAATTATCTCCCGTTTATTGTGTTTTATAGACGTCACAATTTCACATACCTCGTTTCTACATGAAATATTTGCGCCAATATATACTTTTCTTACATGTTATAAAAAGTATGCCTTTTGTTCCGCTTTGGTATGATAAGGGAATTTCGGGATATCAGTCACTGTGGTGATACAATGCTATTATTCCAGTTTGGCATAAAAATTGCAAGATTTAAGAGAGCAGATGAAGCCTCCACGGGCTTACGCCCGTGGTATCCTCCATTTCTTCGGCGTAATCCGCCGAAGCATACCCTCCTCCGCACAAGGCTTCGGAGGGTTATCCGCTCGCATTCATCCACAGCTTGACAGCCGTGGTCTTCTGCGAAGGCGGATAAAAAGCTGAGCAGAAGCCTTTGAGATTCTTTATTGAGATAAAGTTCAAGCCCTCTGTGGGAGTATGTTTTTCCACAACAAAAAATGCCTTTAATAAGGTATTTTACAGTGGCTCCCTTACTAAAACAGTATTCGGATAACGAGGTTTTTGATTACATCACCAGGTATCTACAAAAGTTCAATAAGAGTTAAAAGATCATTGGAACTGCTTAGACATTCTACGCGAATTATCGCAGGTCATCAAGAAGAAGTAATTGCTGGTTTAAATTATGCCTGAGTCTTCCTTTTCACTTCGTGCAACTTTTTTATTTGCCAGGCATTAGGAATGATCAAAATAAGCTCTTGGCCAGAAAGAACAGACCTGCAATACTAATCAAGGTTGTCAACAAAGTAAGAATTCCAAAGATTAAAGGATATCGTCTCACGCCTGGATTTACTCCGTCAGCCAATTTCTTAGCTCGATAATCTGCCTGTAAAATAGTAAATGCTTTCAAAATATTGAGTACTATCTCGCTCGGTTCTCATTAGAACTGGCCGATGAAAAATATCAATAATATCGAAGTTGCAGTCTTCCGCAATCTTGGGATAGAGTTTGTCACGGTCATTAACGACAACAAGGATTTGAGCACCTTCTTTGAGATAGGGTGATATGTTCTTAAAGACAGCGGTAATAGCCCTTTGATACTCCTCTTTAGCCGTCTGACTTCTTCCGCCTGACATCGGGCCTATTTCTTTGGTTTCATGATTAGGAAAGCTAAAAAGCTCATAAGCATATTTATGCTGTTCATGGTAGTCGATCATTCCCACATAAGGGGGCGAAGTAAAGATACCGTCAATCTCACCTTTCTTAACATGGTAATCAGCTAAGCTAAGCTCCCTGGCGTCACCTTGAATTATTTTAATATCAGCATCGGTTCTCAGCTGGTCAAACTCCTTAATTCTTTTGACCGTGTCATAACTGTACCGATTAATAAACTTGAGTGCCTCGTCTATAGGCTCGCAGACTCTTTTATGCTTGATGCACCAGTATTCGGTTCTAATGGGTTTCTTGGGACGAGCAAGATCATAATGAGGAATCAATCTTGCTG
>JBAQMN010000167.1:0-7935 GCA_049302895.1 Actinomycetota bacterium
TCCCAGGATTTTTCTTCCCACTTGTCACTCCCTGGAGCGCGGTAAAGAGGCTTATCCAAACGCAATTCATTATTGCTCAGTTGTCTTCCTGCAATGGACTTGGGATCCAAACGTCCCCTATTGATGGGATGATCAGGATCACCTTCACAGTTGATCACACGCTTTGCCGCGGTAGTTCGCCCGCCGGAGATCCCCTCATCAGGCGGAGCACCCGCTCCGTGAATCTTAAACTCAGCAGAGCCTTCCTCATTAGCAACAATAAGTCCACAACCGACCGCGCAGTATGGACAAACCGTGTATCCCTCTTGGATCTTCTTGTGAAGCGTAAACCTTCGTCCCTTGTCAAAAGCCTCCTTACTCAGTGACCAGGTCGAAAGTAATCCTAAGGTTCCCACTCCGGATACTTTCAAAAAACCTCGTCTAGTAAGTTCCAAGACCTAATCCCTCCTTTCTTATAGTTTCAATACCAAAACAGAAATTCTCTTTGCAGCTCCCTTGATATTTCATCACCTCCCTAAAAGTAGAGAAGGCTATGAAACAAGGTGTTTCATAGCCTTTTAAAATTTTCACTCCACATACGTTCAGCATCCTCTGTCCTCTTTTCGAGAGTGAAACAGAACGAGGCCTACTTACTTTAATTTTGCCTTATTTTTTCACTGCTTGGTTGGAAAGTCAAGAGCTACTTCACAAAGATACAAATTTTTAACGAGCGGACGCTCTAGTAAGATAGTAGAGGGTGTGCAGGATCTCGCGAGCCGGATCGGCTGTGTGGAGATAGACATCGGGAGGAACAGTGATCGCTTTCGGTGTATAGTTCAGAATTATCTGAACTCCCCCTTCAACCAGCTTGTCAGCCACTTCTTGCGCATCTTCCCCGGGTACAGCGATTATGCCGATGTTTATCTTGGTCTTATTCAGAACTGGGACGAGCTGACTGAAGCCCTTAATCTTGACTCCAGCGATTTTCTTGCCAATTTTGTTGGGATCCTTGTCAAAAACCTCGGAGACCACGAAACCCTGATCCTTGAGACCGCTATACCGAAGGATGGCCGAACCCAGATTCCCCACGCCCACCAGAGCGATTCGATGACCGTGTTTGATGTCAAGAATGTCGGAGATAATCGAGATCAGTTTCTCTATATCGTAGCCCAAGCCACGGCGGCCGAAAGATCCGAACCAGGAAAGATCCCGCCTTATCTGAGCGGCGTTCACGCGGGCACTCATGCTCAACTTCTTGGAAGACACAACCGTATAACCCTCTGCCTTGAGACCGTTCAGACATCTAAGATACGAAGATAAACGTTCTATTACCCCTTCAGGTACCCGTACTCTCTCCATCGATTCTCCTTACACAAACCAAACGATTTTATGAGAGGTTTGACTTTGCAACAAATATTGTATCAAAATGTAACAACAATTACAAACTGTTTGATAGATTTTTATAAGAATTCTTGATAAAGGCAACCAGACCAGGGGCAATACCAGCGAGGATTAGAACGGACCCGAGGGAAAATAAGAAAATACTCAAAATCCTGATTCGAAGGTCGGCGGGCACCAGGCTGGGCCGCCAGGAGACCAGCTTGGAAGCGGGAATCTTCACCACTTTTTCTGTTACCCTGTTCCCATCGATCGTTACCTCCACGTAATGAAAAAAGTCTTTTGTGGAAACGAGGGGAGCACCAGCACCTCCCGTTATGATATAGGGTACTCCATCCCTCTTCTCCGAGAAATAGCTGTGAAGGTGAGAGGCATAGACCCGGGTTACGCGGTAACGCTTCATGAGCTCAACAAAGGCAGCTCGTTCATTAGGATTGGAGAAGCCTCGATTTTGTCCTCGCACAGGATCAAAGGGGGGAACGTGGGAAAAAATAAAGATGTTCTTACCGGCGGCAGAGGCTTTGTTCAACGTCTCCTCCAGCCAGCGGAACTGAGCATCTCCTAACCCTCTCGTCGAACTATCGAGCACGATAAATTGGGAATTTCCGAAGGAGAAAGCGTAGTAATCGGGAGCCAACAGATATTGGTAGGTTCTGCGTCCGCCATTACGGATGTCGTGGTTTCCCAAAGCAGTAAAGAGAGGCACATTAACCGCCGCAATCGTATCCTCAAAATCCAAGTATTCCCACTTTTCCCCGTTAGAAACGAGGTCTCCACCGTCCAGAGCAAAGAGAGGACGCTTCTGGTTAATCTGGCGCAGAATCTTCTGGAAAACAGGCTTACCGTCCCGGTTATCCCCCAGAACAAAAAAGGTGAACCGGTAAGGGTTAGCGGGGGGATAGATCGGTATTATCCTTTGCTCCCGAGCAGGCACATCAAGTGTGAAGCTAAGGGTGTTGCTATCCTCCCTAATTAGCTCGAGAGGTGCAGGTGTTTGGGCATTATCGGCTCGGACGTTGTCCACTTTGACTACGAGACGGACTGCCTTGCTGCTGTTACGAGCGTTAACCATTATGGTTGGAGATAGACTGGTTGCTCTGACCCTTAAAACGCTCTTGGAGAAGGTCTTGATGAATCCTCCCTCAACGGAAACAACAGCGTCACCGACCACCAACCGACTCAGACCAACGATTCCCCGCGTCGGATTCCCGCTGGGAGATTTGACCTGTCCCCTTCTCCCCTCATAAAATCCAAAAAGAAGGGCCGCCCCCAAGAGGAGAAAGAACACCCCAAAGATTATGAAATACCTGGCTACTGCGTTTTTTTTCACTGCAAAATCTATTGCGTAGTGGTCTGGACCTTAAGCTGGTTCAAGATGTCTTGAAGCTTGCTTATCTCGTCGCCATAACCAGCCCAGTTCCCAGCTCGCTGAAACTCCATCGCCTTATTGAAGTGCTCGACAGCCTGAGCTATCAGGTTCTGGACGGTTGGACTGGGTGCGCCGGGTTTGGCTCCCGGAGTCGGGGCCAGAGTCGGAGGCGCACCAACGGCTCCCGCAAAGAGTCTGTTTAAAGCGGCATCGAGACTTGGCTCCATGACAACCTGATCGGCGTAAGAAACAAAAACCCGTTTCAACTCAGGCAGCTCGCCCTGCTCCGCCTGGATGTAGAGAGGCTGCACGTAAAGGAGGGAGTTTTCGATGGGAATAACCAGAAGCGGCCCCTTGGTCACCCTCGATCCTCGCTGACTCACCAGGGTAAGGAACTGGGAAATTGTTGCATCCTGGTTAATGCGCGCTTCAATCTGCGTCGGGCCGAAGACCAGCTTCTCTTTAGAAAAGGTGTAGACGAGAAGAGAGCCATAGTCCGGAAAGTCACTTCTCGCCGTCATCCAGGCGATCATGTTGCTCTTGCCAGAGGGCGTAAAGGGCCGGATGAGTAGGAACTCTGCCCTTTTCTCCTCCGGCAACCTCATGATCATGTAGTACGGATTCATGGGCTGAACTTCGCCGTCGACGGTTTCGGTGGGAATGTCCCAGAGGTCTTCTTTGTTGTAGAAGACCTGCGGATCGAGCATGTGATAGGTGGCGAACATTTTCGTCTGAATATTGAAGAGATCTTCAGGATATCTTATGTGTCGCTTCAAAGACTCCGGCATTTCCTCGATAGGTTTAAATAGAGAAGGAAAGATTTTCATATAAGCCCTGATGAGCGGGTCCTTTTTGTCGATCACATAGTAGGTGGTAGTACCGCTATAGGCGTCGATAGCCACCTTAACCGAGTTTCGGATGTAGTTATTGTTTCCATCGAAGGGACGAGAGTATGGATACATGTCACTCACCGTGTAGGCGTCATAAAGCCAGTAAAGTTTGTTTGTCCCCTTGCGAGACGGATCTTCAGCAATGACGATGTAAGGATCCTTGTCGTACTGGAGGAAGGGAGCAATGTTATTCACCCGCTCCGTTATGTTCCGATGAAACATGAGCCGGCTCGATTCGGTGATGGCGTCGGAGAGAAGAAGCTTCAGAGAGGCAAAACGCAGGGCAAGGAGGGATTTCCTTCTAAAAGAGGAAATCGGAACACCCCCCGAACCCTTATACACTGTATATACATTCCGATCCCCCCTGGGATAGTCAAACTCGTTCACCTTGGTGTTCACAACGACATAATTGTTGGTCTGCTCGCCGTAATAAATCTCGGGGCGATCAATTTTTATTACCCTAGAGACAGGTGGAATATCTTTGACTAACAGTTCCGGCAGCCCCTGCCCAGTGATCTTGTTCACCGGATTCATCACCAGGCCAAAGCCATGGGTAAAGACCAAATGCTGATTGATCCAGGTTCTGGCGCTCTCCGCCAGCAGATCTACGAAAAGTTCCCTGGCAGCTAGCATAACCTGCTGATACTGTCCGTTCAAAACGTAGCGATCGATATCTACATCGGCAAAATTATAGTAGAGGCGGATGGATTGAATCTGATTGAAAGTTTTCTTCAGAGGCCGCCAGTCCCAGAGACGAATGTTTCTCACGGTCGCCTCGTTTCTCTGAAGGACCTCCGCTGTTAAATCCTCCCGAGCCGGATAAGGCTGGCTCTTCACCTTCTCCAGGTCGTAGGCTTTTCTGGTGAAATCGATACCCCGCTTAATATAAGGTTTCTCTTTCTCAATCTCGTTGGGCGAAACCCTGTACTGTTGTACGAGGGCGGGATAAATCCCGGCCACCCCAATCATTGTTAGAACGAGAAGGCCAATGGCCGCCGCCGGAAGACGCCACCCCCTGAAATAGATGTTGACCAGGAAGAGAATAGCAGTCACGACGGCTATGACACTGAGGATCTGGTAGGCTGGAAGCTGGGCATGAACATCGGTGTAGGAGGCACCAAAAACAACTCCTCTGCGCGAATAAAGGAGATTATAAATTTGTAGGCGGTACCCCCAGGCGACTACCAAGAAGAACAGCCCGGCCAGTATCGAGAGGTGCGCTTTGACGTGAGGAGCAACTTTCTGAACTCCGATTTGCAGACTAATAGCACCGTCCAGAACATGGATGACAACTGCAACGGCGATGGACGCCAGCAGGGAAACCAGGAGAAATCCCCAAACAAACTGGTAGACTGGTAGAGTGAAAAAGTAAAAACCTATGTCACGGGCGTATATAGGGTCAGCCAGGCCGAAGGGAGTAGCATTTAGATAGCGTAGGAAAACATCCCAGTATGAGCTGGCACTGATCCCGGCGATCAGGCCGAAAAACAAGGCCGATCCAAGAAGCAGAGTGTTGAAATAGCGCTGGATAAGCGGGCTCTGGAGCCGTATGACACCCTGAAGGTAACTGACCCGATACCTGGGAGCCAACGCCCTGGCCAGAAGCACGTTCGAGTAGAATATCACGAAGAAAAGGAGACCGAATATCAAACCCAAAACAATCTGGGTCAAAAGAATCTTAATAAAGACTGGGGCATAGCCTAATTCTTGAAACCACAAATACTCGGTGTAAAGGCTAACTATCTGGCTCGAAAATAGCATCAGCAGCACAAGAACAGTGACCAAAACCCACTGCAAAACTCTCATGGTTTTCTCTCCTTAGCAGCGTTCCATCGCCTTATCAGGTAAGGTTTCAGCTCTTCAAAAACTCGCGCCTGACCCTCCACGAGTGACTCTACCATAACCGGACTCATACCCTGAGACTCTATCATAAAGGCAGCCGTTCTGCCATAGAAAAGAGGAGTCAAAGTACCGACCACCAGCTCGGGGTTTTCGCCGGAAAAATTATAAGCCGCCGCAAAATCGTAGACAATTTTTACCCATAGCTCCTCGGGAAAGTGAAAAGCCTCCTCGCTCAGGGTAGCAATTCTTGAAATCTGCTGAAAGTTTTCTCGCTCAAGGTATCTCTTGAAGAAAGCCTTGTGACTTCGAAACCCCGCCTTAAAATGCTCAATTAGCTTAAAGGGCGACACCTCTTTCTCTCTCAATTCGCGCCTCCGCGCCGACCCACCCAAGGTATCAACCGGCATGCTTTCTCTGACCGCTTTCCATTTGACCTCATGCTCGCCCATAAGCTTGAAAAGCGTCCCCACCACCTGTTTAAACATGGAAGACAGGTCGGTCGCCGGATCCTTGGGATCATGAAGCTTAACTCCCATTGAAGCCTGGGCGACTCTGAAACCCTCGGTTATGGCGGTGGTAGTCATCCACACATCAACGCCGAAACGGGCTATGTCAGTCTCCCAAACTGGCTGATGAGAAAGGATTTTAGCCAGAGCACCAGAGAAACCGAACTCCCCTCCGATGGGCTGCCTGACTCGAAATCCGTAGAGAGCGCGGGTCAAAGGATAAGCAACGTTGTTGGTGATGGTGCCGTCGTGTTTGTGTCGATGGTAAAAGGGAGTTACCAGTCCATAATTATATTTAAAAACAGGCTCGCCCAGGAGCTTAATCCATCGAGGAGTGATGCTTTGAAGATCGGCATCGACGGTAATACACACTCTAACTCTGAGACGATCTGCAATTTCAAAAATGGTTCTAAAAGCACTACCCTTTCCCGCCGGTCCACGATAATGAGTTATGATTTTTTTGACATTTGGAGGAACCGGAGTTCTTAACGCAACTTCTCGAGTTTCACACGCCTCCCCAACGCCACCGCAGGAGTTAACGAGTACAGGCATGAGACCTGGAAAAAATCGAGCCATACCTTCGCTGGCCGTCTTTATAACGTGGGATATAGTATCCTTATCCCTGAAGCTTGGGATTCCCACCAGAATATCCGCGCGGCCCATCTTCTCTATCTCTCGGACGACACTCTTGTGTAGAATGGTGGACCCCGCCAAGTCTCAGACTCCTAATCCTCTTTTGACCTGAACGACGCCGAGAACGTCACTCTTGGTCACAATGCCGATCAGTTGCCCGTCGTCGATAACAAGTAGGTGTCCTAAATTACCCTCAGCCATCTTGGCCAGCGCATTCTCCGCCACCTCACCCGATACGATGATCTCTTTCGGAGAGAGAGCCGGGGTGACATCCTTAACAGCGATCTCTGACCACTGGTCCCTGGGAACATCCCGAACCTCGTGGAGGGTTATCGTTCCAATCAGTTGATCGTCAGACATGACTGGGAAGCGCCCATGCTTGTAGCGCATGAAGTAATCGTTAACAAGTTCCGTAAGGTTGAGAGAGCCGTCGACTGTTTTCACATCTCTGGTCATTATATCGGCGACCTTAACTCCCATCAGGGTGCCCCTAAGGAGCACCTGTTCGTAACTGGCCGCCGCCGCTTGTTGGAGAAACCACCCGATGAAGATGAGCCAGATTCCGTTGAGCCAGAAACCTCGAGCGATGAAGATGAGATAGAAGCCAATGAAAATAAGGAGAAAGGCGAATCCCTGACCGAACCAGGAAACAATCCGGGTCGCCTTCGTAAGATCCTCCATTACGTACCAGAGAAAGGAGCGAAGAACGCGCCCGCCGTCGAGGGGAAACCCGGGAACCAGGTTAAAAATGCCCAGAATAAAGTTGATAAAGGCCAGGTATCGAGCTGGTGCGGATACCAGAACTCCTAAGCCTAAGGTTTCTGAGAGAAGCCAGATGACACCGAAAACGACTGCCAGAGCGATGCTCATTCCCGGTCCGGCTACGGCCATCAAAAACTCGTCCCTGGGTCGCTCCGGCTCTTTGGTCATGTTGGCGACGCCACCGAAAATAAACAGAGTAATGCTTTTGATCGGTAT
The DNA here is from genome assembly GCA_049302895.1 of Actinomycetota bacterium. Taxonomy (GTDB): domain Bacteria; phylum Actinomycetota; class JAHEXW01; order JAHEXW01; family JBAQMN01; genus JBAQMN01. The sequence continues at coordinate 7,596 of JBAQMN010000167.1, forward strand.
CCCCCGGGTTCGTGCCACTAGAGAGTGAGTTAACTCGTGGAGAAGCACCGAGCCGAAAAAGAACAATGATGTGACGACTCCCAGGAAAAGATAGGTTAGCTCCGAGAGATTCTTGTACTGGAAGGGAAAATAGAAAGCGGCCAGAAGCACCGTAACCAGTCCGAAAACGATGAACCAGCTATAGTTCACACCCACTTCAATGCCCATTATTTTACCAAGACGAATCGATTGAGGTATCATAGTAATCCAATTTTAACATTCTTTGATAAGCAAGACCACTCGGGCATTCGGTCAAGCTCCTCTCGCTGACCTGGCCTTTGCTCCGCACTTTCCTCAGGTC
>JBAQMN010000168.1:0-3850 GCA_049302895.1 Actinomycetota bacterium
GGCTTCACAGATCAGGCCCACTTCCTGATTAATCTGGGCTTGATGGATCGCATGCACGAACTACAAAGAAAAACCAGCAATTACCAGGATTATTTAAAAAAGTATCTGCCGCTCAAGAATCTGATCGTCCCGGGCGGCATGGGCGAAACCTTCAAAGTCTTAATCCAGCACAAAGGAATCAAAATACCGCACCTCACAGGCCTGGGGTCTCACCCCAATTTGTAGTAAAATGATAATGGAATTGCATAGCCGCATCGTGCCGAGGTGGCGGAATTGCTATACGCGGTGGTCTCAAAAACCACTGTCCGAAAGGACATGAGGGTTGGAATCCCTCCCTCGGCACCAGCTCCAATCGAAGGGCGCAGTCTTTTGATTGGAGCTGTTTCATTATGAGGAGGGATTCCAACGTCGCTCGGCACCAGCGAAATAAAAAAGCTTCCTTGTGGGAAGCTTTTTACTTTAATAGAGAAGAAAGGGGAGGTTTTGCTTATTTCGAATCATAGACTAGTAAGGTGGTACTTCTTCCTCTTCCACCGCCGATTCGGCACCCTCTTCGACGGGTCCTTCCTCAGCGGGTTTTTCGATGGGCCTCTCCTCAACTGGCATCTCCTCAGGTGCCCCCAAAGGTCGCTCCGGGGCTCGCTCTGCCCGCTCAAGTTCTCCGATTCGTTCTTCAGCCGCTTGGATCTCAGTTCTTAGATCCTCAACGTAGCCCCGAAGAAACTCTCGCTGTTCCTCGACCTTTGCAGCAGAGCGGCCTCGGATCATGGGCATGCCACAGATAGCGCACGTGCCCACTCCCTTTTCGTGCGGCATCTTAGTCGTGAAGGAGAACCAAGGCCACATACTGACATGCGTGTGCTGCGTCATCTCTCATCGCCTCCTTAAACCGTAATCTGCTCAAAACCTTAAGCCGGTGCTTCAGCCGGCGTGACTTCTATAGTAAGTTTTTCTTGATCGCGAATGACCGTAAGAGGAACTTTCTTCCCTACCGGCTTTTCCGACAGATATTTATGCAAGTCGTCAACATTTCTTACAGCAAGACTGTCAAAGAACACGATGATGTCTCCCTCCCTAAGTCCTGCGCGCATCGCCGGGGCATCCGGTTCCACCGAGACTATCAGCACCCCACTCTCCCCCGCTAATCCGTAGAGCCTAACCAACCGGCGGTGAATGGGGCGAGCCTGGCCGGCAATACCTATATATCCTCTCGTCACTTTTCCCGTTTTTATTAACATCCCTGCGACACTTTTTGCTGTGTTTGAAGGAATAGCAAAGCAAATTCCCTGAGCACCGTAGATAACGGCGGTGTTTATCCCTATAACCTCTCCCTTTGAATCGACCAGAGGCCCTCCTGAACTACCCGGATTGAGGGAGGCGTCCGTCTGGATAATATTCTCGATTAGCCGCCCGGTCTGGGTCCGAAGAGAGCGACCGAGCGCACTGACCACACCGGTAGTTACAGTGGTTTGAAAACCGAAGGGATTTCCGATGGCGATAACCAGTTGACCAACTTTGAGGGCAGACGAATCTCCCAATTCAACGCTGGGGAGATCTTCCATATCGATGCGAATCACAGCCAGGTCTGTCTGGGGATCCTCCCCCACTAGACGGGCTTGAAAGACCCGTCCATCGGCCAAAGTAACCTCAAGCCGCTGAGCGTCGTGAACCACGTGACTGTTGGTAAGAATGAAACCATCAGGCGTTATAATCATGCCCGAGCCGATCCCTTTGGGTTCCTCAGGTCCGAGCCACGGGGCATAGGGTCCGCGCTTTCTAAAGACGGTATTTATGTTCACCACAGCCGGACTGACCCGCTCCGCGACCTCAACAACCGCCCGTGAATAGACATCAAGGAAGCTCTCTTCAGGCATCTTCAACTCCAACCCCTGCTTCATCTTTGAAGCGGCCTATTCTTCTAAAATGAGCGTAGCGCATGGCTAGTAATTCTTTCGTCGGGATCTCCTTCAATCCATTTAGACTTGTCTTTAGTATCCTCTTCAGATTGTCTGCCGTCTCTTCCGGATCCCGGTGGGCTCCGCCCAATGGTTCCTTCACCACCTCATCGATCAGTCCATAGTCGAGGAGAATGTCGGCGGTGAGCTTCAGACTCTCCGCTGCCTCAGCTGCCCGAGAGGCATCTTTGTAGATGATACTGGCGCAGGCCTCCGGTGTGCTCACCGAGTAATAGGCATTCTCCAGCATAAGCACCTTATCTCCTACGCCGAGAGCCAGGGCTCCACCACTGCCCCCTTCCCCGATATTGACCACTATTATGGGAACGGTAAGCTGACTCATCTCCATGAGATTAGTGGCGATTGCCAGGGCCTGACCTCGCTCTTCCGCGCCGATGCCAGGAAAAGCGCCCGGCGTGTCTATAAAAGAAATTACCGGTAAAGAGAATTTCTCGGCCATTTTCATCAGTCTCAGAGCCTTCCTATAGCCCTCCGGGTGAGGCATGCCGAAGTTGCAGGCCACTCGCTCCCTGGTTCCCCTGCCTTTTTGCTCACCCACCACTATAACCGCTTGGCCGTCCAACGAAGCCGGGCCGCCGATTATGGCAGGGTCGTCCCGGAAAAGGCGATCTCCATGAAGCTCCACAAAATCGCCAAAGATTATTTCAATGTAGTCGCGACACAGAGGACGGTCCGCATGCCTGGCTACCTGAACCCTCTGCCAGGGAGAAAGACTGCTATAGACCCGCCTCTTAAGCTCCTCTACCTGACTTTCCAATTCTCTGATTTCTCCAGCGAAGTTTTCCCGTTGACCAGCGGAGAGCCTCTTGAGCTCGTCAAGTCTTCTCTCCAGGTCAACTATTGAGCGTTCGAATTCTAAAATGTAATCGGCCACTTACTGACCCTTCTTGAGCTTATTCTGTATCTTTTGAACCCTTTTTCCTATTTCCTCTTTCAAAACATCTCCCACCGTCTCAAGAACCTCTTTGGCCGAAGCATCCTTTGAGGTTAGAAGGTTAAAGAGCTTGGCGACTTCACCTCGGATCTTTGGCCGCTCTATGACCATGTCCACCATCCCGTGTTCGAGAAGAAACTCGGCCGTCTGAAAGCCCTCCGGTAGCTTCTGCTTTATAGTCTGTTCGATCACCCGAGGGCCGGTAAAGCCGATCAAGGCACCGGGTTCGGCGATGATCACGTCGGCCAGGGTAGCGAAGCTGGCAGTTACGCCACCCGTTGTCGGATGGGTCAGAATGGAGATGTATGGAACCTTGTTCTGACTGAGCTTGTTCACCGCCGCGCTGGTCTTGGCCATTTGCATCAGGGAGAACATTCCTTCCTGCATCCTCGCCCCGCCGGAGGCCGCCACAACGATCAGGGGCATCTTCTTATCCGTCGCTTTCTCGATAGTCCGGGTCACCTTCTCTCCCACCACAGAGCCCATGCTGCCGCCGATAAACCGGAAATCCATCACAGCCAGAGCGACTTTCCGACCGTTCAACCTGCCTTCACCGGTAACAACTGCCTCGGGTAGAGAAGTCCTCTCTATTGATTGAGCCAGGCTCTCATCGTACGACTTGTTGGCGGTGAAGTTCAGGGGGTTCGTTGATGTCAAACCTCTGTCTGTCTCGACAAAAGTTTTACTGTCCACGAGAGAATCGATTCTCTCGTAGGCTGAGAGCTGATAATGGAAATTACACTTCGGGCAGACCTTGTAGTTTTTGAGAAACTCTTTTTGATATATGATCTCGCTACAGACAGCGCACTTCGACCATATCCCCTCAGGGATGCCCTTCTTTTCGTTCGCAGGCATAACGATTCAGTCCCCTACACAGTGATACCTTTTTATTATGACACCATCCCAGAATTTATCAACTCGTCGCAAGCTCAGCTCGTTT
>JBAQMN010000169.1:0-8496 GCA_049302895.1 Actinomycetota bacterium
ACGCCAGGCTCTGGTACGGCAAAGAATAAAACAGTGCCGCCACGGTCCACAGATTGTAGCGCCTGAGCAAAGGCAGGCCGGGCTCCCGTGCAAACTATCACCCGATCAGCCAGTCTGTTTTCATTGAGCTGGCGCACACGAGCCGGTACGTCCTCTTTAGCGTTTATCACGACATCTGCCCCAAATTTTCGCGCTGCCTTCAGACGGTATTCATTGATATCTATGGCAAAGATTCGAGTGGCTCCCAGTGTGCGAGCCAGTTGCACGTGGAGCAGTCCAGAGATACCGCTTCCTAAGACGAGTACACTATTGCCTGGCTGGATTTGTGCTAATCTTTGGCCCCGTAGCACGCAGGCAACGGGCTCGATGAATGTCCCATCCTCGAAGGATACCTCCTCTGGTAGTGGAAGCACACCCCGGTCAACATTTATCGCAGGCACGCGCACGTATTCGGCGAAGCCGCCCGGATCATAATTTGTTTTGTGCAAGGTTTCGCACGCAGTATGGTGACCAGTCAGGCAGTAATGACATGTGTTGCAAGGGACATGATGGGACACGAAGACCCGATCACCCGTTTTGTACCGGGCAACACCCTCTCCAACTTCGACAATCTCCCCCGTCATCTCATGGCCCAGCACCAGGGGGGCTTTCTTGATGCGATACCATTCCAGCACGTCGCTGCCGCATATACCACTGGCCATTACTCTTACCAACAACTCGCCAGGACCGATTGTTGGAGTTGGCATCTCCTCCAGTCTTACGTCTCTGTTGTTGTAATACATTGCAACACGCATACAGGAGAGACCTCCACTTAGTGTTCGAGCTTGTCGAGAACTCCTCGCTTTGTGAACTTCTCGACTCGTCCCTCGACTTCGCTCGGGACTCGCTCGAAGAATAATCAACCCTCGCTTTCTGATGTTGCCAGCATAGGTTCTTTGCTCTTGATTTCGTTGTAGAGGTCATAGGCCTCGTCGACAGTAGCGTTTTCGTGAACAATTTGGCGGACCGATCTAATCATCGCTACTGGAGATTCAGATTGGAAGATATTCCTTCCCATATCTACACCAACAGCTCCTCTTTGGATGACATCGAACGTCAACTGCAGCGCGTCGCGCTCTGGAATTTTCTTGCCACCGGCAACGACTAAAGGAACCGGGCAACCCTCTACAACCTTTTCAAACCCATCGCAATAATAGGTCTTTACGAAATGCGCTCCCAATTCTGCGGCTATACGACAGGCCAGGCTGAGATACCGAGCGTCTCGTGTCATCTCTCTGCCAACAGCCGTGACTGCCAGAACCGGGATGCCATATTTCTCTCCCTCGTCGACCAGCTTTGTCAGACTGAGCAGCGTTTGCTTCTCGTATTCCGATCCAACAAAGATGGAAAGGGCTACTCCAGCTACGTTAAGGTGGACGGCCTCTTCCATGGAGGCGGTGATTCCCTCATTGGCCAGGGATTGTCCGACAATACTGGTGCCACCCGATACTCTCAGAACGATCGCCGTATCAATATTGGGATCGACCGACGTGCGCAGCACACCCCTCGTAAGCATAAGGGAATCGGCGTAGGGGGCGAGGGGCTCAATGGTTTTGCGCGGCACCTCGAGTCCCGTCGTAGGCCCTAAGAAATATCCGTGATCTACCGCCAACATGACGGTGCGGCAAGTTCTGGGTTTAATTATCCTGGCTAAACGGTTCTCCATTCCCCAATCCATTTGATAATACCTCCTTTGCCTATCCTTAACCCTCAACTCCAATGATTATAGTCTATCACAAATAATGTTGTTATCCTCACATGGGTAATTGTCGATAAATATGGTATGATTTGAATAGAAACGAAAGGTGAAGAGCGGTTTATGGGTACAGAAAAAGTGATGGTGAGGCTGCGCTGGTTCGCTCTCGGATCAATGCTTCTTTTCCTCACCATCATCAAGGTCGAATATCTTCGGGTTCTTTTATTTTTGATTGGGTCAGGCGTTCTATACAATTTGTTCCTGACTGTAATACCTCCTCGCATCCTCGATATAGAGCGGTTTAGAGTTGTAACGGCTCTTCTGGATGGAGCAGGTATCTTTGCTGCAGTCGCTCTCACCGGCGGATTAGATAGCGTACTTTTTGTTTATCTGGCTGCTTATGCCTTTACCATGACGATGCGTTTCTCCCTAACCGTGGGCGCCACCACCGCTTCCCTCATCAGTATCGCCTTCTCTTCCTTCTACCTCGCGAATCCAACCTCAACAAATGCATCGCTTCTTGTACCCCGCATTGTTATTCTGTTTCTAGCCTCTCTTTCTGCTGGTTTTCTTGAAATTCGCAGGGGATTTCTCAGGGAGATAGTGTCTGAAGAGTCTGCTAAAGAGATAAAGTCTGAAGAAGTAGAGCCTGCCCCGAGCGAAGTCAAGGAGTCTGCCCCGAGCGAGGAGCCTTTCCCAAGGGAAGTCGAAGGAGAGGCGCCTAAAGTTGTTGAAAGAGCACCAGAGGTGGAGATATCGAAGGGGGAGATTTTGGGTGAAGAGATCGCCGAGGATATGCCGGCAAAAATCTTGAAGAAGTTAGCGCCGGAGCCTGTCGAAGTAAAAGTCCCGGAAACCGCTGATCTAAAAGGAAAACTGACAGAGCTGGCGATCCTCCATGAAGCAAGTAAAGCTATCGGGGCCAGTCTGGTACTGGAAGACGTGCTGGGTACGGTGGTTGATATCGCCATCAGAGGAGTCATGGCCGATATAGCCGGGGCGCTTCTCTTTAACGAGAAGACCAAGTTGCTCACCATAGGAGCTTTGCGTGGTTTCACTGGCGACGAGAAAGAGATTGTTCAAAGCACCACATTCTCCTCCGGGGAGGGGATTATAGGGGAGGTGTACACCCACAAAAGGACTGTAAGTGTTGAGGATGTTGGTGATGATGAAAGCTATAGTCTTCCTTTTAACGGACGCGTGAAGTCTTTTCTGGCTACTCCCCTGGCGACGGACGGATATAAATTGGGTGTGCTATTTCTGGGCAAGTTCATCAAGGAACCTTTCTCCCAGGATAGCATCGAATTCATAGAGACAATCGCGGGTCAAGCGGCCATCGCCATTGAGAACGCAAAGCTTTATGGAAAAGCGCAGGAGTTGGCGATACATGATGGTCTGACGGGAATAAACAATTACCGCTACTTCATGAAACAACTGCAGGAGGAGATAAAGCGTGCCGAGCGTTATCGCAGGAGTGTGTCTTTACTTATGATCGACATAGACCTGTTCAAAAGGATAAACGACGTCTATGGCCATCGCAGGGGAGACGAAGTCTTAAGAGGAGTGGCTCAAACTCTGGTTAACAACACCCGCGAGACAGATATCGTGGCTCGCTATGGCGGGGAGGAATTCGCAGTTATTCTACCTGAAACTTCTCTCGAGAGCGCCATGGAAGCTGCTGCAAAGCTCAGAAACGCCGTGGCCAAAAGCGAATATGCAAAAGAGAAGGGTAGAGTTATCAAATTAACCATAAGTTTGGGAGTGGCAACCTATCCTAATAACGCCTCCAATCAAGAGGAGCTCTTGAGACAGGCAGATGATGCGCTTTACAGCGCAAAAGCTAAGAGAAACTCCATCTGTAACCCCCACACCTGCTACTACAACTTCCCCTAATAAGTCAAAAGTTCAGAGTTCGTAGTTTGGAGAGAATTCGTGGTTCAGAGATTCAAGCGTGTTTGCCCCTTTTTACATAGTCTCCTATAATGTTTTTGGCAACAGATTTCGAATGTCTACGAACTCCCGACTCCAAACTAATTTAGGCGGGATGTAGCGCAGCTTGGTTAGCGCGCCACGTTCGGGACGTGGAGGTCGGCGGTTCAAATCCGCCCATCCCGATATTCTTCGGCAGTCCGATAGTCAAAGCACATGGGCTGCCGAAGAATATATTGGTGGTTCGAAGATTTGAACCGCCGACAAGGGGGATTATTGCTCAGGGGGAAGTATTCCCTCTGAGTCATTCGTAAGGAAGGGGAGTTATTCGAGGGGAAACGCTGGGTTTCCCCTTGAAAGAGCGAGCCATGTATAGACCGCGAGCGACAGGTGGTTCAAATCCGCTTGCTCTCCAGTTTCTGAGGGATTATTGTGCTTCAGAAGTTTTTTGATCTCATAGGTTTTGCCGTCTGCCATCAGCTTCCGGAGAGGAGTATCCATTTCGGCGGTCGTGTTCTACCGGTCTGTGCCAGGGAGACCGGTATTTATCTTGGTTTTCTTTTCTCCTTTGTCTTCCTGACCATTGTAAACCGCAAAAGAGAACACGGTTTCCCCCCTCTTTACGTCCTGATTTTTGCCCTGATTGGCATCACTTTGATGGCTGTAGACGGTTTTACTTCTTACGCAGGTTTGAGGTCTACAACCAATGCTATTCGTCTCTTTACCGGCATATTGGCGGGCTCGGCTTTGCCCCTTGTTCTTCTGCCCATCTTCAATTATCAAGCCTGGTCGGAGTCTAGCCCTGAAAGAATTATAAGGAGTGGTTATCACTTTGTAGCTTTTGCTGCTTCTCTCTTTGCTCTCTTTTTGCTGGTCGAAAGTCGATTTATCGTACTTTATCTCCCCCTTTCGTTGGTTATCACGTTTACAATAATTTTCGCCTTCTTCTTTATTAATTTAATTCTGATCACAATGATTCCTCTCTGGACAAAGAAGGCAGGAAAGCTGAGGGATTTGGCTATCCCTGTTCTGATTGCAGTCGCCTTCACTGCTGTTGAACTTACCCTTTCGTACAATCTCCATAGATTCTTGCTTTCCCGCATAACATAGTTTAGTTTTGTAAGGGGGAGGATAAATGGCCAAAAAAGAAAAGAAGAAAGAAGAAGCGAAGAAGGAAGAGAAAGTCTCCGAGGAGGAAACTTTAAAGAAACTGCAGGAGGCTATCGATAAACTCACCGTCAAAGACATTGTGACTCAGATGATGGTGGATCTCTCGGCTCTGGCTTACAGAAAACTGGGTTTGCCGGAGGAGACAAACAAGAAATATCGCGATCTAAATCAGGCCAAGCAGGCCATCAACTGCCTCTCGTCTCTCGTTAATACTCTGGAGCCGGATTTCACTCCTGATGAGGTTCGCACCTACAAAGGCGTTGTCGCCAATCTCCAGATGGCCTACGTATCCCAATCCAAACGCAGCAAATAACTTAAACGGTTTGACCTCTTGACTTCGCATCATAATTTCACCATAATTTAGGTGATTATGGCTTGTTCACCCAAATCGAGGTGATTTTCGTGGCGAGGAACTATGCGGTAGTGACCGGAGACATCATAGGCTCTCGTAAGACACAAGATAGAATGAATCTTCAGGTCGCACTACAGAAATGCCTTGATTACATCAACAGTGCTTTCCGCGAAGACATTGCTATACGCTTTCAAATCACACTCGGCGACGAATTCCAGGGGCTGGTTGTGAACCTGGGTGCGGCCCCCACAATAACATCCATTATCCGCGAAGAGCTTTATCCAATCAGTGTTCGGCTAGCAATCGGCATAGGATCAATAGATACTGATCTGACGAGCCAGATCAGTAGAATGGACGGACCCGCATTCCACTTCTCTCGTGCCGGCATGGAGCAGATCTCAAAGCGTGAGGGGCAGCGCACTGCATATATAACAAATGATCCACATGTCAATGATATTTTAGCTGTCGTAGCTCGGCTCAGTGATATTCTTCTCGCCGAGCGAACGAACAAACAGTGGGAAGCGATACGGCTATATCGTAAGGAGAAGAAACTTAAGAAAGTAGCTGATCGACTAGGAGTCAAGTTCCAGAATGTCCATAAGAGGCTGCAAGCTGCCCACTGGGACGACATCGAGCAAGCAAATCAATCTTTGGGCAAATTCTTAGCTGCAAGGTTTTCACCCAATGCAGGATGATAGCGGTGGATTCACCATGAATGAGGTGAATACGTGATTTTCTTGAAACTATTGGTGGCTCACCTCGTAGCGGATTTTGTCTTTCAGACCAAATTCTCTATAGAAAGGAAGAAGGGCTCGCATCGGCAAATCTTTATCCATGCAGCAATTTTTGCTGGTCTAAGCATTCTGCTATTCATACCTTCGCTAAACATCGGCATTATTGCGGCGATTCTTTTTCTCGCTCTGGCGCATTATTCCATTGATTGGGCGAAAACTAGATACCTAGAAGATAACACAAGAGGCTTCCTTCTCGACCAGGGTCTCCATATTACCCTAATCGGACTCGTTACCACCGCAATGGACAATAATATTACTTTTTTGAATATCGTGAGCCAGACGACTCACTTCTTAGATTCGCCCAAGATTTTGATTTTTCTCGTTGCGCTGGTTCTGGTCACATTTGGTGGCAGTGTCTTTGTTGGGAAAATCATACAGCCATTCATGACGGGGATTGAAAGTGAAGAGAAGCCCGGAATCAGGTATGCAGGTACTTACATCGGAATACTGGAGCGGCTCCTCATATTGATCTTTATTCTCACAAACAATCTTACTGCAATTGGCTTCATATTTGCAGCTAAGTCTCTCATTCGTTTTCCCGAAACCAAAGAAAAACGTCACTTTGCAGAATATTTTTTGATAGGAACAATGACCAGTTTTGCGTATGCTATAACAGTAGGTTTAGCTGCCCAGCATCTTATGAATTATGTGCGTTAGCCTCCTGCCCACTTAAAGGTGATAAAACAGATGTTTTAAAAAGGAAGATCATTCTTGTCTTCTACTTCCTCATCCCGCGCGTCACGATCGGTGCCATCAGTTAATGCCCTCAACTCTAAGCTTTCTATCTCAGGTAATGACGCGCCGATTATTCCCTCGACTTCCCCGCGCATGCCGATGGCGCTGTCGATAACCCGTTCGATCTGTTTTTCTCTTTTAGCCCATATCTTTGCCATGGCCCTTTTTTCCTGGTCTAGTTCGCTTTTCATGGACGCGAAAGTCTCAATAATGGCTTGAACTTTTTGTTTGAATCCGGGACCAGCTATATATGCATATACCGCTTCCATTTTTTCATTCTTACCTACGGCAGCCAGCTTCGCAGCGGCCACTTCAGCCAGGGCCATCCTTATTGATGTAGCTAGTCCGGCAGCGGACTCATAATCGGTGATCCAGACCCCGTCCTTATAACCAAAATTAGGTACATCCTTTGGTAAGATGGCTGTCATCAAAATGGCCACATCTGCTTTTACTTCTCTCTGGTCGTCTTTCAATTTCGTAATCCAGCCATCGCTCCATGCTTTTGTGCGTTTTGACTCCCAGATGATCATTCCGCTGTGCTGGCCGAAGCGATTATGAACCTTTTGTAACACGTCGGCGCCTCTTATGCCCTTTGGCACGGGCTCAATATGGTCGAGAGGAAAATTTGCTTTGAGGATCTCTTCCAGGTCAAGCTCTAAAACCTCGCCCTGTGTTTGCTGCGATCCTTGCTCTGCTTTTCTTTTCAAATCTTCGATTTGTTTCCTCATGTCGTTGATCTGCTTTTCCTTTTCTAAGTCTTTAAGTCTATGTTCCTCCGTAGCGCTCTTGAGTGCCTCGTCTTTGATTCTTGCCCTTTCTTCATCAAGTTTCCGCGCCATTTCCAGCTCAATGGCCTTTTCTCTCTCTTCAAGTGCCCGCCGTTGTCTTCTTAGCTCCAGTTCCGCCTTTCGAGCTTCCTCAAGCTTCCTGTCCTTTTCTTCAATCTGTTCAAGCAAATCCTTCATCTCGAGAGCAGCTGCCTCAGTTGCTCTTCGCTTTGCTTCGCTTGCCAACTTTTCCTTCTCGATTGCGAGTTTCTTGGCAATCTCCTCATCAAGAGTCCTCTTAGCATCCTCAAGAGCCTGTTCTCTTGCGTTGAGAGCCTCTACTTTTTGGGCAATCTCCTGCTCTTTCTTCTTAGATTCGGCCTCAAATTCCTTAAGCAATTCGCCGCGGATTTGGTGAAAAATTGCCTCCGTTAGGGGAATCTCTTTGTGACAGTGGGGGCATATTATTACTTGGGCTGACATAACAATCCTCCTTTTGCCAATTCTCAGTTACTCAGTCGAGACTAAACGTTTAAGGGCCTGGAGTTTTTCCGTGCGGCCGATTTTGGCTTCCATCAGGGCTTTTCTTAATATCTCTATGGACTGATCGTACTGGGCTTTGTTGACTGGATACGGATGGCCATCTTTACCACCATGGGCGAAGCTATATCGAACAGGATCGGTGTAGCTCGGCTTGGCACCGTAGACAAGCTCGGATATGAGAGCCAGGGCGCGAACAGTTTTCGGACCCACTCCTCTGATCCCCAAGAGCTGCTCAAAGTCTTGAGGTTGCTGCTCGTAGGTTTTCAAAAGTATTCGGTTAAGGTTTTTAGTTCTTAGGTCTCTGAAGAATATCTCGTGTCTGGCCGGAAGTTTTATCTCTTTCAGTCGCTCAACCACCGTGATGGTTTTCGTAGGTTTTTCTTTGGCGAGCTCCGCGCTGACCTTTCTTGCCTTGCTACTCTGGTGAGCCACCATGTTCAGGGGATTTTTTCTTTTGTGTTCGGACATAAT
>JBAQMN010000170.1:0-11865 GCA_049302895.1 Actinomycetota bacterium
CCCACTGCCTTGATTGCCATTATTACACCAGGCATGAAGGATTCGCGACTAATGGAGTCGTGTCGGATCGTCAGAGTCTGGCCGACTCCTCCAAAAATAACCTCCTGATGGGCAACGAGTCCAGGTAGTCTCACACTGTGAATGTGAACTCCGTCGACCATGCCTCCGCGAACTCCTTCGATAGTTTCAGTCTCATTCGACGTCAGCCGTTCCTTTGGCGGGAGACCCATTCCTTTTGCGGTTTTGAGAGCCGTTCCGGACGGTGAGTCTGCCTTCTCACCGTGGTGAAGCTCGATAATCTCACAGGCTTTGAGATAGTTGGCGGCGATCTTGGAAAATTTCATCATGAGCACTGCTCCGATAGCGAAATTCGGAGCGATGAAAACGTTTGAGGGACGGCTTCTAAGCAAATTCTCAATCTCTACCAAATCTTCAGCTTTTATTCCAGTTGTTCCCACAACAGTGTGAATGCCCGTGGATATTGCTTTTCTTATGTTGTCCATCACCGACTGAGGATGGGTGAAATCCACCATCACATCAGGCTGCTTGGCCAGGGCGGAGTTGAGATTGTCCTCGATGAGAATGCCCGATGGTTCCATACCAAGCAACTCTCCTACATCTTTACCCTGAAAGGAGGGATTCGTATCCACAGCACCGGTTAGCTCGAGTTCAGGCTCGGATAGGACGGCTCTTGAGACCTGCCTACCCATTTTGCCTCCTGCGCCGTTAACGAGCACGCTAATCGCCAAAGCAAACCCCCCACAAAAACTCAAAACTTAAAACTAAAAATTCAAAATTAAAGTTTTGCGTTTTGATTTGTAGTTTTGCATTTTGCATTTTTAGTTTTTCGTTTCGAAAGCCTCTTTTTTGAAAGGGCCGATCACCGTAAGAACCATCTTATCAGGCTTAAAGATTCTCTTGGTCAGTCGGCTTATATCTTCCAAGGTTACAGCGTCGATTCTTTTTATCAGATCATCGACGGACAGAATCTCTGATCTGGTTATTTCGGCCCGACCCAATCTGCTCATCCGTGTGCTTGTATCCTCCAGGCTCAAAACCAGACTTCCTTTCAAGTGCTCTCTCGCTCTCACCAGTTCGATCTCGGTTACCCCGTTTTGAACTATTTCCTCTATTTCGGCTTTGATCAGCCTGATGACCTCGTTAGCTTTTGAGGGCTGTGTTCCTGCGTAAATGGCCATAGCTCCCGTTTCGGTGAATTGTGAATTAAAAGAGTAGATCGAATAGACCAGCCCCCGCTTCTCTCTTATGTTTTGGAAGAGCCTTGAACTCATTCCGCCGCCCAAAATTGTATCCAGAATAGCTAAGACAAATCTGTCTTTGTGTTTCAAAGGCAGACCTTCTGTTCCATAGCAGATGTGAGCCTGCTGGGTTTTTCGCCTGAAAACGGTGGTGTGACTCTTTACCTCAGGTTTGGCCCTGGCTCGAGGGATTTTTCTTCCCTCAATTTTGCCAAGACTTCTTTCCATCAAATCGATAAGCATATTATGCCTGACATTTCCAGCTGCCGCAACTACTATATTGGGCGGCATATAGCTCTGGCGAAAGTAATTGGCTGTGTCATCCCTTGTGATAGCCCTCATGGTTTTAGCTGATCCCAACACCCTCTTGCCTAAGGGGTGTCCGTGCCAGAGCTCCGAATCGAAATAGTCATGGATCAGGTCTGCAGGGGAATCCTCGTGCATGTTAATCTCTTCCAAAACCACCCGTCGCTCAGCGGTAATATCCGCCTTTTTAAAAACGGGATTCATCAGGATGTCTGTCAGAACGTCCACCGCTAAAGGCAGATGTTGATCCAAAACTTTAGCGTAGAAGAAGGTGTACTCCTTTGAAGAGAGGGCGTTGAGCTCACCTCCTATGGCATCGAAGGTTTCGGCAATGTCCTTCGCCGTACGTCTCTCGGTTCCTTTAAAAAGGAGGTGTTCTACAAAGTGGGTTATGCCTGCTTGCTCGGGTGTCTCATCACGAGAGCCTATACCAACCCAGAACCCCAGACTTATAGATCTGAAAGCGGGAATCCTCTCGCTTATGATCCGCAAACCGTTCTTCAGTTTTGTTTTTGTGAAAAAGGTCTCTTCTCTCAATTATTCTTTGCGGGATTCTGCGCTGGTGGGGGGGGCTGCACGCAGATCCGCTGCAGCAAGACTGATGCGGTCCTGATTGTCTATACCGATCACTTGCACAAGAAGCTTTTCTCCGACTTGGACTACGTCCTCAACCTTGGCCACGTGATGGCGGGCTAACTTGGAGATGTGAACCAATCCTTCGCGACCCGGCACTATTTCTACAAAGGCTCCGAAGGGTGCGATGGAAACAACGGTTCCCAGATACTGCTCACCGACGCGAACCATTTTTCTGGGCGGGCGTTCTTGGATGATACCCTCAATGATCTGGCGGGCTTTTTCGGCGCTCTGTTCGTCTTTGGCAGTTATAAACACCCGGCCGTCGTCTTCTATGTCTATATCCACGCCGGTCTCCTCGATGATGCTTCTAATCATCTTTCCGCCCGGGCCAATAACCTCACGAATCTTGTCAGTTGGAATCTTAAGGATCAGCACTCGAGGAGCAAACTTAGAGAGTGCTTTCCGTGGCTCCGCGATGGTCTCCGCCATTTTATCCAGGATGAATATACGCCCCTCTTTGGCTTTCTCAAGAGCCTGGGAGATGATATCAAAGGAAATCCCGCCAATCTTCAAGTCCATCTGCAGGCCCGTTATTCCCTTTCTTGTCCCGGCCACCTTGCAATCCATATCTCCGTAAAAGTCCTCAATACCCAGAATGTCTCTCAGGAGAACGATCTTATCTCCCGCTTTGATCAGGCCTATGGCGATACCGGCCGCAGGGGTCTTTATGGAGACCCCGCCGTCCATGAGAGCCAGGATACTGCTGCACACACTGGCCATCGAGGAGGAACCGTTGGACTCTAAGATTTCAGAAACCAGGCGGATAGTGTATGGAAATTCTTCTTCTTCAGGGATGATCTGAGCGAGAGCCCTTTCAACCAGAGCGCCATGCCCGATTTCTCTCCTTTTTGGGCCTCTCATAAATCCTATTTCGCCGGTGGAAAAGGGTGGAAAGTTATAGTGGTGGATGAAACGTTTTGTTTCCTCGAGGCTCAATCCGTCCAACCGCTGCTCCTTTCCCACTGCTCCCACCGTTAAGACGCTCAAGGTCTGAGTCTGTCCTCTGGCGAAGAGCCCGGAGCCATGTGCTCGGGGCAGTAGTCCTACCTGGCAGGAGATGGGTCGGATTTCTTCAGGGGTACGGCCATCGACCCTCACGCCCTTCTCTGTGATCATCCTTCTTACTTCCTTTTTTTCGATTTCTTCGAGGAAAGCCCTTATCTCGCTTCCCTTTTCTTCATAAACAACGGAAAATTCCTTTTTTACCGCGTCTCTAACTCTGGTCAGTTCGTCATGACGAGCTCCGGCATCCGTTATCTTGAGGGCCTTGTTGATTCTCTCCGAAGCGAAGGAAGCGATCTTCTCCTTTAGGTCCTCGTCTATTAAAAGAAGGGAGATTTCTCGTTTGGCTACTCCGACCTGACGGCGGAATTCTTCCTCGGTTTCTATCAGTCTACGCAGGGGCTCCATGGATGTCTTGAGGATCTCCATCACATCCGCCTCATCGATCTCCCGAGCTTCCCCCTCCATCATTACTATCTCTTCTTTAGTCCCGGCTAACACCAGGTCAATATCGCTCTCCTCGAGCTCCTGAAAACTTGGATTGAACAGAAGCTTTCCATCTTTTCTTCCTACCCTGATGGCTCCGAGGGGCCCGTTGAAGGGAATGTCGGATATGGTCAGCGCCGCGGACGCGCCCAACAATGCCAGAACATCCGGCGGATTTATCTGATCGGCTGAGAGAATGGTAGCGATTACCTGGACTTCGTTTCTGAAACCTTCGGGAAACAACGGGCGAATAGGACGGTCGATCAGTCTGGCGGTGAGAATCGATTGTTCGCTGGGACGCCCCTCACGCCGCAAGAAGCTACCTGGAATCTTGCCGGCTGCGTACATTCTCTCTTCGACATCGACCACCAAGGGCAGGAAATCGCCCGCCTTTGGTTCCTTCGAGGCGACTACGGTAACAAGTACCAACGTATCGCCGGACCGAACTGTTACAGCGGCATCGGCCTGTCTGGCCCACTTTCCGGTCTCAAGCACGATCTCTTTACCATCTATTTCTGTTTTAATAATTCCTTCCAACAAAATACCTCCAAAATTTATCTTCGCAAGCCAAGTTTTTTAATTAGTTCCTCGTACCTGCTGGGGCTGACGGATTTTAGATAATTGAGAAGTCTTCTTCGGTGCCCCACCATTTTAAGAAGCCCTCTTCGGGAGTGATTGTCTTTCTTGTGCGTTTTAAGGTGCGCTGTTAAATCATTTATGCGCCGTGTCAAGAGGGCAATTTGCACTTCTGGAGAGCCGGTATCCGACTCATGGACCTTGAAGCCCTCAATTATAGTGAATTTTTCATCCTTTATTAGTGCCAATCATACTCACCTCCCCAACTTTATCATCTTATCATACTCCGCACTTTTTGTGCATCCTTCACAATCTGTTCAGCTAGGGATTTTGCGTCGGGAAAAGCGATCTCGTCACGGAGACGCGCCCTGAACTCGATCTCCACTTCCTTGCCATACAGTTCGCCTGTGAAGTCCAGGATGTAAGCCTCCAGACAAATTTCTTTTCTGCCCCCAAAAGTGGGTGCATAACCTATATTTATAGCGGATCTCTTTCTACTCTTGTCGAAAGAGACTAACCCGGCGTAAACCCCGACCTTAGGCAAGCATGTTCCCTTGCTTGGGTGGATGTTAACTGATGGGAAGCCCAAAGCTCGGCCTCGCTTATCGCCGTGAACAACCACGCCTCTTACGGTTGGAAATCTGCTCAACATCTCACTAACCTTGTCGATATCCCCTTCTCTCAGAAGACGGCGGATCAGGGAGCTTCCGGCCTTTTGTCCGCCAATCTGGATAAGCTCTTGAATTAACACATTGATATTGTTCTTTTTTCCGTATTCCTCCAGAAATCTTGTATCTCCGGTCCTACCCTGACCAAAGCGAAATCCCTCTCCCACGATGATCTCCTTCACATCGAGGGGTAACAGGCTCCTTCTTAGGAATTCCTCCGGGGATAGCTGGGAGAATTCTTTGTCGAATTCGAGTACCACTATGTGGTCGATACCCAACTTTTTGATAAGTGAAATCTTCTCGGGGAGAGGTGTTAAGAGATCAGGTTTTTCCTCGGGCTTCAGGGTTTCCAGGGGGTGCCGATCAAAGGTCAGAGCGATGCTCTTGAGACCTCTTTCCTTGGCTATGGCCACCGCCCTTTTAATTATCTCCTGGTGTCCTTTGTGAACTCCGTCGAAAATTCCGATGGTTACAACACTTCCAGGCATCTAAGTCTCCTGCCGAAACATCCGAACCGGAACGGTCGCCCTGGGTCTAACCGTTCCTTTGTGGATTCCTAAGAGGTGACCGTCTGCGTTCAGAATTCTTATAAGCTCACCCTCAACTATAGATTTAGATTCAAATTCAACCATGTTTAGGGTCACGGGAGCTCCATTAATCACTTTTTGTTTGGCGTCGGACTTTATTTTGATATAGGGCAAGGAGTCGAGCGCACTGGCTATGGGAATTACCATGTCTTTCCAGCCGCCAGCTTCCACAATTTTTCGGATCTCATCAATCGTGTGGGTGTCGCTCAGGGTGAAGTTTCCTGATGAAGTGCGAACCAGGTTCCCCAAGTGAGCTCCGCAACCCAGCCTTTTCCCGATATCAGAGACGAGTGATCTGATATAAGTTCCTTTAGAGCATTCTACCTCAAAGGAGGCTACTGGATTCTTGTTTTTCTTAAAATCAAGAACCTTGAGATGAAAGATTTTGACCTTTCTTTTGGGAACTTTTACAGATTTTCCCTGGCGGGTTAGTTTATAAAGGGGGGTCCCCTGGAATTTCACTGCAGAAACCGGCGGGGGTATCTGTTCGATTGTTCCAACAAATTGTTTACAGACTCTTTCTAAATCGTCCCGGGAAATATCTCCGGCTTCGTTCTGGGCTGTGATGCGGCCGGAGCTATCAAAGGTGTCCGTGTCGATTCCCAGAACCATTTCACCCCGATATTTTTTCGTCTCGGATAGGAGGATGGAGGAAATCTTCGTCGCCTCTCCCACCAGAACGACCAAGACCCCGGTGGCATCAGGGTCCAGCGTGCCCGCGTGACCGACTTGTCTCGTTTTAAAGATTCGCCGAATTTCTTGAACGACGTCGTGGGACGTTTTGCCAGCTGGTTTGTCTACGATAAGCACACCGTCCGGGTTCATTTATCTGTTTTGATGCTCTTTCCTGAAGGACGCAGCCTGTACTGGCTGATCATTTGGAATAAGTCATTTTTGGTCGATTCAAGGTTCTGGTGAGAGTTGAAGCCTGCCGCCAGAGGGTGTCCTCCTCCGCCGTATTCTTCAGCAATCCTCCCTACGTCTACTTTTCCGATGGATCGCATGCTCACCCGTACTCCGCCGTTCAGCTCCCTAAAAACCACTGCAACCTCGATTCCTTTGGTTGCCCGGAGATAATCGATGAGGTTCTCCGTGTCTTCCAGCCTGGTTCGGGTATGGTCCAGATCCTTCTGGGTTATTGTGGTATAAATAATACCAAGTTCGGGAAGGAGTTCGGCTCGGTAAATAGCCAAACCGAAGAGTCTAATATCACCAAAGGACTGACTTTCATAGACGTTGCGAAAGATCTGACTGGGATTGACACTATATTCTAACAGGTGCGCTGCAATTTGAAAGGTTCTCGCTGTTGTGTTGGCGTACTGAAACCTTCCTGTGTCTGTGACAATGCCGGTGTACAAGCACGTGGCAATGGCTTGGTCCACTTCAACGCCGAGTTTTCTTGCCAGTGTATAAATAATTTCCGAACAGGCAGCACTTTTTTCATCAACGATGTTTCTCTGCGCAAAACTGGTGTTATCTCGGTGATGGTCGATATTAACGGTGTTTTCTGCTGCCAAGAAGCGATCCTTCAACCTGCCTAACCGCTCTACACTGCCACAGTCGAGAGCGATAAAATTTCGGGGGCTTACGGGACATTCTGAGGCGTCACGCAGGAGGTCAACGGCGGGCAGGAAACTAAAATGAGGCGAGACATAAAGATGATTTGCCCAGGTTAGAAAGGTCTTTTTGTTCAGTTTCTTAAGAATCAATCCCAGACCCAGGATCGAGCCAATGGCGTCTCCATCGGGAAGTACGTGGGCGGCGATAACAAAATCAGTTTCTTTTTGGATAAGAGAAATGACTCTTCCCCAGTTTTCCTCTTGGTCTGAAATGTCAGAGTTCAATTACGTTACCTTTCTTTGTGAATTTTCTTAATGATCTCCGAAACCTTGAAACTTTCCTCTATGGTTGTATCGTGAACGAATTCAAGCTCCGGAAGAAACTTGAGCCGCACTCTCTTGCCAAGCTCGGATCGGATATGCCTCTTGGCTCTTTCCATCGCCTTTAAGGTCTCATCCTTCTTGGCCTCGTCTCCGAGGATGCTAATGAACACGGTGGCGTGGTTCAAATCGGGAGAGACCTCAATGTGAGTCACGGTGACAAAACCGATACGCGGATCCTTCAGATCACGCTGGATCATATCCATAATCTCTTCTCTAAAAGCCTCTGCAACCCGGCCGGGGCGGTAGCTCACTCTTGCCTCGCTAATTTACATTTCGCTTGAAATGGGCATGACGGAGACATGCTCGTCGAGAATGACGACGCCGCGTGATGTCTCAATCTCCGTTTCGATGTGGTGAAGGATCCTCCTGGCCTGATAACTGGTTTTTGAAACACAGGATATGCCGATAGAAGCTCTCTGCCATAGGTCGTGGTGGTCGATCTCGGCAATGGAAATGTTGAATTTTGCCCGGATGCGCTGGAGAATACTCCTCACAATCTGGCGTTTGTCTTTAAGAGAGCGGGATTCGGGCAGATGAAGCTCGATTCGGGAGATTCCAACAACCATAACACACCCGTTAGTTATTCGCGAGGTTTCTCTTCGGTGGCAAATATCTCTAAGACGTCTCCAACCTTAACATCGTTAAAGTTTTCGATGTGGATGCCGCACTCAATGCCCACCGAAACAACGTTGACATCCTCTTTGAAACGTCTCAGGGATTTGATTTTTCCTGTGTGAATAACCACACCCTCCCGAACCACCCTGAGCTGTGCGCCCTTTCTGATTTCTCCGTCTTCTACCATGCAGCCAGCGACCGTGCCGAGCCTTGAGATCTTAAAGAGAGCGATGACGTTGGCTCTTCCCAGTTCGACTTCGGTTATGACCGGGGCGAGCATTCCCTTACGAGCTGCTTCGATGTCTTCGATCACGCGATAGATAACATCGTAAAGACGCATATCAACCTGCTCTTTTGTCGCCATCTCTTTGGCCTTAGTATCTGGCCGCACACTGAACCCGACGATGATGGCGTTGGATGCGGCTGCCAGCATAACATCTGTTTCACTTATACCGCCTACTCCCTCGTGAACGATGTTAATTCTCACTTCCTTTTGATCAATCTTGGCGAGGGATTCGCGCAGCGCCTCCAGAGAGCCCTGGACATCTGCCTTGACAATTAGGTTTAGTTCACGAATCTCTCCCTCTTTGATGTGTTCATAGAGGGTGTCCAGGGTGACATGGCGCCTTCCCATTTCCTTTTTGCGTTTGGCAAGCAGGCGCTTGTTTGCGATCTCCTTTGCCCCTCGCTCATCGCGAACGACCTCGACGATGTCGCCCGCCTGCGGAACGGACGAGAGCCCCAGGATCTCCATGGGCTGAGCGGGAAAAGCCTTGTAGGCATTGGATCCCTTATCGTCGATCATTGCCCGAACGCGTCCGTAGCTCGTTCCGGCCACGATGGCCTGGCCAATTTTGAGAACACCCTGCTGTATCAGAGCAGTCGCTATGGGGCCGCGTCCTTTGTCGAGCTTGGCTTCGACTATTGTGCCGCGAGCATGCACTTTCTCGTTTGCTTTTAGCTCCTGGATATCCGCGACAAGCTGGATCATCTCCAGAAGCTCTTCGATGTTGGTTTTTTCCTTGGCGGAAACCTCGCAGAAAACGGAGTCGCCGCCCCACTCTTCAGGGACAAGACCCTGCTCGACCAGTTCTTTCTTGACACGTTCAGGATTAGCATCAGGCTTATCAATCTTGTTTATGGCCACGATAATGGGGACCTTTGCCGCGCGGGCGTGGTTGATGGCCTCGATGGTCTGAGGCATCACTCCATCGTCGGCCGCCACCACCAGAACGGCAATATCTGTAACCTTTGCTCCGCGGGCCCTCATAGCAGTAAAGGCTTCGTGGCCAGGGGTATCTATAAAAGTGATTTTCTTTTCGTTGCGGGTAACCTGGTAGGCTCCGATATGCTGGGTGATGCCTCCGGCCTCGCTGGAGACTACGTCGGTCTTACGGATGGCGTCAAGGAGCAGGGTTTTTCCATGATTAACGTGGCCCATAACGGTAACTACGGGTGGTCGAGGGACGAGATCTTCCGCCTTCACCGCGACCCTTACTTCTTCCTTCTCCTCTTCCTCTCCCCGCTCTTCTTCACCGGTGACATGAACTTCGTAACCAAATTCGTCCGCTAACACATGGATGGCTTCGTCACTCAGGGATTGAGTGATGGTCACTATTTCGCCAAGGGATAGAAGAAGCTTGATAAGCTCCGCAGGACTGTGGTTGATTTTGGCGGCAAAATTCTTTACGGTGACCCCTTGAGGAACCTCGAGAAGCGGCTTTTTCCTCTCCTCAACGGTAGCCTTTTTTGCTTCCGGATCGCCCGTCAGTTCTGGGGTTACAGAGTTCACTTTGGCGGCTCGGACCCCTGACTTAACCGCCTCTTCACTCTCCTTCTTTGATTTCAGAAACTTGAACTCAGCCTGGAGGGCTTCGGCCGTTTCGGCATTGACGGAGGACGAGACGCTCTTAACCTCTAACCCTCGCTCTTTGAGCTTGCTCAGGAGATCCTTGTTCGATATGCCCAATTCTTTAGCCAGTTCGTGAATTCTCAAGGTCTTCACCTTTTCTTAAGGAATCAACAATCAGGTAAAAATCCTTCTCTATCTCAAGCCCTTTGTTTTGCAAATCCACTTTGAGAGCTCTCTGGATAGCCCTCTTTTTCATCGCTTCCTGGAAGCACTCTTTTTTCTGGCACAGGTAGGCGCCCCTACCCGGCAGTTTATCGCCTGTGTCTAATCTAACTTCACCATCGGGCGTGCGAACAATTCTCACCAGGTCATTTTTTGGTTTTACTTGCCTGCACCCTACGCAAGTTCTTAGAGGTATCCTGTTTCTCCTCATCGCTCTTTTTTCTACGGCTCGAAGCCGCCTCCTTTAGCTCTGTTTGAGCGAGTTTCTTGTGGACGCCGCAGTATTCGCTTCCAGGCTGTGCTTTGTTCTTGCACCGCTTTCCAGAAGAGGTTATGGCTTTGCACTGACCGACTCTGGCCTTCTCTTCCGCCGCCTTCTTCTCTGCTAATTTTTCCAGAAGGCCCTCTTCCTTAACCTGAGATTCACTCTTTATATCTATGCGCCAGCCGGTTAACTTGGCCGCAAGCCGGACGTTTTGACCCTCTTTACCAATAGCCAGGGAAAGCTGGTTATCAGGAGCAATGACCAAAGCACTCTTAGCCCTCTCATCCACGATGACCTGACTGACCTTGGCCGGGCTTAGGGCGTTGCTGATAAAGGCGGCTTGGTCTTCATTCCACTTCACGATGTCGATCTTTTCCCCTCTGAGTTCGCTCACGACCATCCGTACGCGGGAACCCTTGGCGCCAACGCAAGCACCGACGGGATCGACGTTTTCGTCCTTGGAATAAACGCCGATCTTGGAGCGGTGTCCTGCCTCTCTGGCCACAGACTTTATCTCCACCACGCCATCGTATATCTCTGGAACCTCCAGTTCAAAAAGGCGTTTGAGGAGTCCGGGATGGGTTCGGGAAACAATAATCTGTGGTCCCTTGGTGCTGCGGCGGACCTCTATAATATATGTCTTGAGTCTCGATCCGTGATCGTATCTTTCTGCTGGAACCTGCTCGTTCGGCGGAAGAAGGGCCTCTACCCTACCCAGGTCAACCAGGGTATAGCGCTGATCGCTCTGTTGGATAATGCCGGTAACGATATCGCCCTCGCGATCCTTGTACTCGTCGTACATGAGGTCTCGTTCGGCTTCATGAATCCGCTGAAGGATAACCTGCTTGGCAGTCTGGGCGGCGATGCGGCCAAAATCGGCTGGGGTTACCTCGACCTCTTCCGCTCCCTCTTCATTCTTGGCAAAGACTCTTATTGTTCCGCTTTCAGGGTCAATCTCGACACGAGCTTCATGTAAAGCTCCATAGTTTCTCTTGTATGCCGAAAGAAGGGCCCCCTCAAGAGTCTCCAGGAGGACGTCTAATTTTATTCCTTTTTCTCTCTCAATCTGTTTGAGAGCGTCGATCAACTCTCGGGTCATTCTTATGCCTCCGCTCATTGATAAAAAAGAGCGGGCGAAAACCCACTCTATCTTAGGTAGAGACAAATAATTTAGCCAATATGAATATAGCACAAAACAAAAATCAGCGCAACAAAATCAACGTGTGAGATTCTTCGCTCTGCTCAGAATGACGTCTGAGTTTAGGCTGGTGGTGTGCCGCCGCCCAGTAACAGTTTGTTACCGACGATTTTCATTTTTTGAGCGTAGAGACCGCGGGGGGCCGGTCCGAAGAGTCGCCTTCCAGCCAGGTCAAAAGAGCTGGCGTGGCAGGGGCAGTCGTAGGTCAAGAACCCCGTCCTCGGATTGGGTTTACCGGTCGGATTCCAGG
>JBAQMN010000171.1:0-2126 GCA_049302895.1 Actinomycetota bacterium
GCCTGAGTATTTTATCAGACCAGACTGAGAGCCCGGCTCTGGGTCGCACCATTAAGACGGTGCTCCAGGACGTAGAGGGCGGATCTTCTCTCTCCGAAGCCCTTGAAAAGCACCCAAAAGTCTTCTCGGAGCTCTACGCGAGCATGGTTAAAGCAGGAGAAGCCGGAGGCATTCTCGACGACGTGCTTCTCAAAATTTCCGATAGCCTGGAGAAAAGCGAAGAGTTAAAGAGGAAGGTAAAGTCCGCTATGGCCTACCCAATCCTCATGTTTTGCATGTCCTTAGTTCTCGTCTTCGTGATGATAACTTTCATCGTTCCTGTTTTTGCCAACATGTTCAAAACCTTGGGTGGAGAGCTTCCTCTTCCGACTCAGATACTGGTCAACTTGAGTAGTGCAATTCAAGGCTATTGGTTCATTGGAATTCCGCTGTTGATTCTGGCTGTATATGGAATTCGGCGTGCTCTCCATGTAGGTAGCGTGAAATACCAGTTTGATAGACTTAAGTTGCGAATGCCGATCGTGGGAAAAGTGACCAGGGAGATGGCCTTATCCAGGTTTTCCCGGACTCTTGGGGTGCTTACTGCTGCTGGCGTCCCTATTCTCGAAGCTCTGGAGGTTGTGGAGAAGGCGGTGGGGAATCTGATCATCGGTGAAGAGGTAAGCAGGATTCGTGTTCGAGTCAAGGAGGGAGAAACCGTCGCTAAGCCTCTTGAGCAGGGAAAAGTTTTCCCGCCCATGGTGGTTCAGATGATCGGCGTTGGAGAGGAATCAGGTGCGCTTGATGCTATGCTTCTCAAAATAGCAGATTTCTATGATAAAGAAGTGACTGCGAGAGTCGAGACTTTAACGTCTCTTATCGAGCCCTTGATGCTGGTAGTTGTCGGTCTAGTCGTCGGAGGAATCCTGATATCTCTGTACCTTCCCATGTTCAAGTTGGCAAGCTTAATCAAATAAGAGTCGCATCTGTACGGATTAACAGATAGCTTCGTGATAAGCAGGGCTTCTAAGCCCTGCTCTGCTAAAGGGGAGTGGGTGTGGCGCCGATAATCTACTTAGGTGTAGATTGATGAGAACGGCAACGATCCCTGTTGAGCAGCGCACACGGCATCCAGAGGAAGAAACGGTTAGTCTCATAAAGCAATATCGACACTCCCGGGACACCGCAATTCTCGAAGAGATTGTCAACAAAAACATCGGATTGGTCAAAAGTATAGCTTTAAAGTATGCTCATGGTGAATCGATCGACGACTTGATCCAGTCGGGCTACATTGGTCTGATCAACGCCGTCAACAATTTTGATCTCCAATCCAAAAACCACTTCTCTACCTATGCCACCTATCTGATTTCGGGCGAAATTCTTCATTTTTTGAGAGGTTCCAGGCTAATTAAGAGTCCTCGATGGATACGCGCAATTAGCGCACAGGTTAACCGGTCGGTGGAAGAGCTCACAAAGAAGCTGGGTGGACTGCCGAAGATTTCCGAAATTGCTCAGGAGGCAAACATCACCGAGGAAGGTGTGCTTGAAGTCCTAAAATTCAGGAATACTTATCATATTGTCTCTCTTGACCAGCTGAAGGACGAGGGAACGGAAATCGATGATTGTCCGGACGTTGAGAAGGTGAGGAGCAGCGGCTACCGGAGCTTTGAGCTCCCGGTTGAAGACAAAATCCGTGTCTACCAGGCTATGGATAGACTTAGCGATCTTGAGAAGAAAATCATCTTCTATGTCTTTTACAAGGATCTAACGGAGACCGAGATTGGGCAGCGTCTCAAGGTGGAACAGCGAAAGGTTTCCCGTATCCTGCATCGCTCCCTTGGACGCTTAAAAGAGATTCTGGGGCAAGAGGCATAAAAGGGTATAAAGTGTTCAGGCCAAGGGGTCGATAATACTGAAGAAAATCAAGAGTTTTTGCCTAAGAAGTGTCTAAAATCTCGAAAAACGGGAATAATCTAAGATGTTGAAGAGTTGTTTGAAGGGAGGTGAAGAAAAGTGTTAGGAAGAATCAACAAGGTTGCGAAGGGCGAACGGGGTTTCACTTTGATCGAGTTGATGGTAGTCGTACTAATCATTGCCATATTGATTGCCATCGCCATTCCTTCCTTTATCGCTCTGCGGAACCGAGG
>JBAQMN010000172.1:0-9453 GCA_049302895.1 Actinomycetota bacterium
GAGGTGATCCAGGATGGGAGTTGTGATCGCAGAGGTAAGTGTGGTCCCGCTGGGGACGAAAGAGACGGCTTTGGGAGACTATGTGGCGAAGGCCGTCGACGAGTTAAAAAAGGAAACAGATCTAAAGTTTGAAGTGACACCGATGTGTACCTGCATAGAGGGTGAGATGGAGCACGTGATGGATGCCATTAAGAAGATGCACGAGGCTGCATTTCAGGCCGGTGCCATGAGAGTAATGACCGAGATCAAAATCGACGATCGCCGCGACAAGCAGGAATCGATGGAAAGGAAGGTTTCCCGCGCCCTCCGCCGGTAGGGAAAAGAGGAAATCTCACATAATATAGCTAAGAGAGGTAACCGATCATTTCCTTCTGGAATTCTGTCATTTCTTTCCGCCACTGCCTTGCCGTTTTCCTGGCTTTGGCAAGAGGACGTGGTTCTTCCGCACGCACAAGTTCAAATCTCGGGGTGACAACGAGCACGCGATTTTTCCTTACTTCCACGAATCCACCAGCAACGGTGAGGCAGTATGTTTTCCGGCCGATCCGGTAGCGCACTGGAGCGATGGGTATTCTAGTCAATAGCGGCCCGTGCAAAGGGAATATTGCAACCTCGCTTCCCAGTTCAAACTGTCTTTCCTTGCGTCGGAAGACTATCTCGTCAACGAGATCCTCTTTTAGTGCATGCCCTTCAGGCGTTACAATCTCAAAAGCAAGTTTGCCTTTGTTCATTCTTCAGTCTCTTTCTTAATAGTCAAAATGTCCTTAGCTCTTAAACCCGTCAAAGTTTTCGCCTTTTTCAAGGCTTCGTCTATCGTTCCGACCATAAAGAAGGCTTGCTCAGGAACATCGTCGTATTTTCCCTCTACGATCTCTTTGAAGCCGCGAATGGTCTCTTTTAGAGGCACGTATCGTCCCGGCATAGCCGTGTAGGCTTCGGCGACAAAGAAGGGCTGGGAGAGGAATTTCTGGAGCCTTCTTGCCCTTCTTACCACAATCTTGTCCTCCTCGGAGAGCTCTTCTATGCCGAGAATGGCGATGAGATCCTGCAGAGCTCCATATCTCTGAAGATAGCTTTTGGTTTTCCGGGCAATCTCAGCATGCTCTTTTCCGACAATCCAGGGCTCGAGAATCGTTGAAGTGGATTGGAGAGGGTCGACAGCCGGATAGAGGCCTTGTTCAGCAATGCGGCGAGAAAGAACAACCGATGCGTCCAGGTGAGCAAAGACTGAAGCAGGACCCGGGTCGGCCAGGTCATCGGCAGGAACGTAAACAGCCTGGACCGAGGTGATAGCACCGTCTTTGGTAGAGGCGATGCGCTCCTGCAGTTGACCCATCTCTGTGAAGAGCGTGGGCTGGTATCCGACCTCCGAGGGGATGCGGGCTCGTAGCAATGAAACCTCGAGTCCAGCCTGGACATATCGATAGATATTATCGAAGAAAAGCAGAACATCCTGTTTTCGCTCATCGCGGAAGTATTCAGCCATTGTTAAGGCTGCCAAAGCAACTCTGAATCGAGCACCCGGCGGCTCATTCATCTGGCCGAAGACGAGCACTGCCCGGTCTAAGACACCCGATGTCTGCATCTCTAACCATAATTCGTTTCCTTCACGGGTTCGCTCCCCAATTCCACCAAATACGGAAACGCCTCTGTGCTCAACTCCAATATTTCGAATGAGCTCCATAATAATAATTGTCTTTCCAACGCCAGCCCCGCCGAAGAGGGCAATCTTTCCACCCCGGGGAAAGGGGGTGAGGAGATCGATTGCCTTCAGGCCTGTTTCGAGAACCTGAAGGAATGTCTCCAGTTTGGCATAAGGGGGTGAAGGTTTGTGGACTCCTTCAGTCCGGGCAGTTCTGAAAAGTGCCTTCTCGTCGATGGTTTCGCCAAGGACATTGAACAGTCGGCCAAGTATCTCAGGTCCGACTGGAACTGATATTGGCCTCCCGGTATCAAAGACCTGAGCTCCTCGCTCAAGACTATCGGTGGAATCTAAAGCTATTGTTCGCACTACACCTTCGCCCAGAAGCTGGACGGCCTCCAGGGGAAGACCTTTCTCTTTATTGCCTGCTCGGAGGAGGCTGTTAATGGCTGGAAGTTCTCCCTTGAATTCAACGTCGACTACCGGCCCCATTACCTGGATTACTGTTCCACCCGCCTTTTCCTCAGTGAACTCCTCAAAGATTTTTGACAATGCTCTTTTGACAATCTCGTCACGATTCTCCATCAAAAACACCTTCTTTTAAGCTAACCTTCCCGGGGTTGCTGCTGTTTCCTCAACAACTTTAGAGGCGAAGAGAACGCTCAAGAGATCGATGGTGATAACTTCTCGACGTAATCTGTTATACATCATTCGACATTCCTTTAACGTTTTCTCTGCCCGCTCCGTCGCTTCCTCCATGGTGATCATACGCGCTCCCTGCTCACTGGCGAAAGATTCCAGGAGAACATCAAATAATTGAACTCTTAAATAGATAGACAGAAGTTCGTCGATGATTTCTCTAAATGACGGCTCATAAAACCACTTCTCGGTTTCCTCTTTTCTGCTCTTCTCTTTTACTTGAAGTTTTATTGGAAGCAGTCTAGTAACTAAAGGTCTTCGCCGAATAGGAGAGTAGAACTGGGTATAAACAGTATAGACTTCGTCGGCTTCACCGGTTAAGTAGAGGTCGATCAGCAAGGTAAGGATACGTTCAACGTCTTTAGGCAAAACTCCTTCGCGACGCCAGCCTTCCTTGTGAATAATGTTGGCCTTGCGTTTCTTCAAATACCGCTCGGCCTTCCTGCCTTTAACGATAAACAATACTTTTTGACCAGCACTTTTCCTTCTTTCCCAAAAGTCTAAACCCAACCGAGCCGCAGCAAGATTGTAATTGCCACACATACCTCGGTCCGCGGCGATCAGGAATAAAGCTACCTTGTTCACTTTCCCTTTTTCTTCCAGGAGAGGCGAAAAAGCTGCCAGGCTTAATCCTGTCTTTGCCATGTATTTTTGCTGGTCATAAAGGATCTCCCGTATTTTTTGTGTGTATTCTCTTAAGCCCGCAGCCCTTCGCCGAGTTCGAGATAGTTTTGCAGCCGAGACCGTCGCCAGAGTCCTGGTGATTGTTTCGATGTTCTGAACTGTCTTCATTCTCTGCTTTAGCTCAATCAGTTTCTGCATCTAATCTGCCTCTGATTCCGCGGTATCTGGAGGGTCAAGCAACGGGAGCCGCTTCCGCCGGAGCCGAAACCTTTTTCATAAAACTATCCTTGAACCTTACAATAGCCTCTTTTAGCGTTTTTTCTGTATCCTCCGTAAGATCTTTAGTATCGCGAATACTTCTCAAAACCCCAGGATATTGCGCATCCATAAATTTAAAGAATTCTTCTTCAAATGTTTTTGTCTGCTCCAGAGGTACTTCATCAACATAACCGTTAACCACTGCGTAAAGGATGACAATCTCTTTTTCCAAAGGCAGGGGAACATGCTGATCCTGTTTCAAGAGCTCTCGCCCTCGTTCGCCACGAGTCAGCTGATCTAAAGTTGCCTGGTCGACCTCGGCTCCGAACTTAACGAACTGTGCCATCTCGTTGTATTGGGCGAGATCAATTCGCAGTCTTCCAGCCACTTTCTTCATGGCTGGAGCCTGGGCCATGCCGCCCACTCGGGAGACGGACAAACCGGCGTCCATCGGCGGTCTGAAACCCTCATTAAATAAACCAGTGTCGAGAAAAATCTGACCGTCGCAAATGGAAATGACATTGGTGGGGATGAAAGCCGATATATCGCCGGCTAAGGTTTCCACAATGGGGATGGCGGTGAGGGAGCCTCCCCCGAGGTCGTCCCGGAGCCTGGCCGCTCTCTCAAGGAGACGGGAGTGAATGTAGAAGATATCTCCCGGATAGGCCTCACGGCCGATAGGACGCTTTAAAAGAGCGGACATCTCTCGATAGGTAAAGGCGTGTTTGGTTAGGTCGTCGTAGATAACAAGGGCGTGGCCTCCCCGCTCCATAAACTCCTCCGCCATGGTGCACGCAGTGTAGGGAACAAGATAGCGGAAAGCCGGCTCTTCGTTTGATAAGGCGACAACTACTATGGTGTAATCCATCGCTCCACGCTCCTGCAAAAGGCTTACCACGCGGGCAACAGTCGAAGCTTTTTGACCAATGGCAGCGTAGACGCAGATAACGTCGGAATCTTTTTGGCTCAGAATAGTGTCTACTGCGATGGTTGTCTTTCCAATCTTTCGATCGCCAAGGATTAACTCCCGCTGCCCGCGTCCAAGGGGTACCAATGCATCGATTACTTTGATTCCTGTGTGGAGGGGTTCAATAACCGGGTGCCTCTTGACAACACCTGGGGCGATTCTTTCAACTGGCCGGTATTTATCGGTCTCAACTGGTCCCTTTCCATCGATGGGCTGGCCAAGGGCGTTAACAATCCGCCCGATCAGAGCGTCACCGACGGGAACCTGCATAAGGTGTCGTGTTCTCTCCACGGCGCTTCCCTCTTCGATTTGCCCCTCTGGACCGAGAAGGAGGCAGCCAACGGCATCTTTTAGTAGGTTGAATGCTATTCCGTATACTGCATTCTGAAATCTAACCACTTCCTGTGAACCAGCACTTTTCAAACCGGAAGCGATGGCGATGCCGTCTCCCACCTGTAGCACTGTTCCCTTATCGGTGATCTCTTCCAGGCGCAGTTTGGGATAAGTTTTCTCAATGACACTGCTCAGATAATCCCCAGTTTCCTCCAGCGTAACCACGCGTTCTTTTTTGCGCTCTCTAAACTTGTCCTCCAGATCCTCCAAGAGTTTTCTTCTTACATCGAGGTCTATCTTCCGATCTTTTCCAAGGTAAAGTGTGGCGCCAACATCCAAACGCGGGTTTACTCTTACCTCAACAGCGATTTCTCTTTCAGCAGCCGCACATAGCTTTTCTTTGAATCGCTCAATCAAGACAGGATCCAGTGGGATTTGGGTTTCCAGGGTGACACTTGCTTCTTCCAGACCCCGAAGGGCTCGGCGCAGATTGGTCTCTTCTACCTTGGCCATCCTTTCAGGGACATATTTTTCTACCGTTTCCTTGGCAAGCTTGGCAACTTCTTCGGGTCTTTCTCTCACTTTCTCGCCAGGGAGAGCAGCCAGGTCTTCCTCCAGTTTTTTGATGGCGTCAAAAAGGTCGATATCGATTTGGGTTGATTCGCCAAGATAAATTACAGCCCCTTTAACTGTCGTATCTATCTTGGTCTGGAGTTTTATGTCTTTCCCTGTCAAAGAGGATAACTTAGTC
The DNA here is from genome assembly GCA_049302895.1 of Actinomycetota bacterium. Classification (GTDB taxonomy): domain Bacteria; phylum Actinomycetota; class JAHEXW01; order JAHEXW01; family JBAQMN01; genus JBAQMN01. Next base: position 5,275 of record JBAQMN010000172.1, read on the forward strand.
CGAATCTTCTCAACCACAGAAGGATCAAGGGAAATGGGAACTTTCAGGGTCGCTTCGATAGGGTTTTTCTTGGTCTTCTCGTTTTCCATGGAAGGTCACTCCTACTCTTAAGGAAGGGAAACACTCTCAATTTCTTCTAAGCTTGAGAGGATAATTTTTTGAGTTAAGGCACGGCGCTCACTCTCTGTCAGAGCTTCGTCCAGGAATCGGCGGGTGGTCGCTGTGACCAGGCTAACCAGTTGCTCGCAAGCCTCATTAATAACCTTGTTTTTCTCGGTTTCGATGGTTTGTTCGGCTTGAAGGATGATGTCTTTTGCCTCTTGTTCTGCTTGCCCAACCGCCGCTTCGCGCTCTCTCCTGGCATTTTCTTTCGCCGCCTTCACGATCTGGCGAGCCTCCTCCTTCGCCCGGGCAACAATAGTATCGGCTTCCTTTGTAGCTTCGATGTATTCCTTCTTGGCTTTGGTCGCCTCTTGTAATTCTGCAATAATTCTCTCTCGTCTTTCTTTGAGTCTTTTCCCAACGATTCTTGGCACAACTAAAATAAAAATTCCAATAAGAACAGCAAATTGGATAATTTCAACAATAAATATCAGAGGTTTACCAGTAATTTCATGTAAAACCTCTTTAAAAAGTTCAGCCATTTCTCTCTCCCTTACAGGCCGTAGGCTATTCCCCAGCCTCTCGCGCCGCCAGTACCTTATTCACCATTGAGTGGACGGTTCTTTCGTCAACCTTACCAACCAACTTTGTAAGCGTTTGATTTACACAGGAGAAAAGATCTTCTCTTAGCTTTGCCTGCTCAGATTCTTTTAGGCGCACAATCTCTTCTCGTCCTTTAGCCAGAATTCCATCTGCTTCTGCATTTGCCTGAGCGACCTTCGCCTCTCTTACCCTGGTGATCTCTTCTTTGGCTTCCTCGGTGATGTGTTCAGCCTCTTCCCCTGCTTCAGCCAATATTCTTTCGGCCTCCCGTTGAGCATTGCTCTTAACAGCCCAGGCCTCAACATACCTTGCTCGAGCCGCCCCGATTTTCTTCGTTCGTTTTTCCATTACCTCGATAATAGGCAGAAAGAAGATTTTTCTTAATATAAAGTAGGTCGCAACAAAGATAGCCATCAAAGCAACGATCGTTATTAAATTGATCTGCGCTAAAGGATTAAGCGGCACTAATCAACCCTTCTTTCGCAATCCTTGGTTTGAAAGTAAGTATTAGATTTTAGTCGCCACCATAAGCGCAATTACCAGGCAATAAATAACCAGGGCCTCGATAAGAGCCATGCCGATGAGCATCGAGGTAAAGAGCTGTGCGGCGACCTCCGGTTGCCTTGTCATGCCCTCAATAGCAGAGATAGCAAGCCTCCTCATGGCGAAGGCACCTACTATTGCTGCCGGAAGAACCGTCAGGGTCGGAATGAACACTAAGAATATTGCTTTCATAAGCCAACACCTCCTATTTATGATCCGTTAGCGGCTGACTCTTTAAGTGATATTTCCGACGTCACAGGCTTGGGTTCCTTAGTCTCTTTTGGCTTTTCTTCCTCAACGTGAATAGCGCCAGCCAGGAAATTTGACGTTAGCAAGGTGAAGACGAGTGGCTGTATGAACGCTGGAATCAAGCCCAGAGCGTGGATTACTAAAGGGATTCCGTATGGTGCAGCCTGAAGCACTAATAGGGCGACAATGAATTCCCCTCCGATATTGCCGAAGAGTCGTAGGGAGAGGGAGAGGCCGTGGCTGATTTCAGAGACTAATTGAAGTGGGTTGGGCCAGACCAGGTGTTTGAGTGCGCCAAGTAGCCCTTTAAATATACCGCTGATAATGATGATCCCGAAGACAGCGATTAAGGCTAACGCTAACGGTCCACTGTAGTAAGAGGTGGGAGGAATCTTAATCAAAGGAAAAGGCAGAATAGCCAGGAGATTGCTGAGCAGAATAAATAGAAAAAGAGTAGCCAGGAATGGCGCAACAATGGAGACAGCTCCAGGATGCATATGCCTGGCTTGATTGACAAACCAGTCGAGAACAAATTCAGCAACATTTTGTGCACCGTCAGGCACTTCCTTGAGTTTCCGCCTGGTGGCGATTCTACCCAGAATCACCAGAGTAACCGAGACCAGAAAGAAATTGAAGATCACGATATACGGCATATAGTGTTGGACTGCCTCCGGTAGCAATGTTCCCACCTCGAAACTACTTAAACACCGTTTCTCTGAGCCTCAGCATGTCACGGACAGCAAAACCTAAGGCGATTATCAAGCCAGCACCAGTTATGTAGGGAAAAGTACGAAGCCATCTATCAAGGCCATATCCGACGATTCCCCCTGCCACCAGATAACTTGGCAGTAGCGACCAAACCGCAATAACTTTGAGAAACTCATCAGGAACCAATTTCGTCTTTGTCATGGCATCCTGATCTCCTCCTTCGCCTTAGTCTCCTCCGCGACTCTTTCTTCCTCCACGCTCTCTACTGCCGGTTGAGCCAGTTTTGGCTCAGTAGGTTTAGCCGGAGCTTCCTTGGTGATTTTCTTTCGCCATGTTTTTCGAATGATGAGTCCGCTGATAACCGTGGCGATGCCGTAGGCAGCAAACGGAATCAAACTCGCGTTATAAATATTAAACGCAGCGAGATTTCTCGCCGCCACGCCACCAAGAAAAACAGCCAAAGCAACTATTGTTAGAATGCTCAGTGCGAGTGCTATAGGTGTTATCATCTGATCCCTGGGGAAGACTGAAACTCCCGCCGTTATTGCGACGCCTGCTATTAGTCCAAGAACACACAGGGCGAGAAATCTCCACCAGCCTAAAAATATTGTCATCGGAACCAAAGCGCCCAGCACTACAAGAACAGTCAGGGAAGTCCAGAGTATCTTTAGGAAAATGTCCAAAACATATTTCTTTCTTCCCTCTTCCATAGCAGCCACCTTCGTTTTAGTGATATAATTCACAAAGTCAATTCAAATAAAATCAGCAATTTTGCTGAATAGGATTTCGCGAAGAATAACTTAGCAGGTCGTAGGGTTAGTCCTTATCTGGCCAGCCCCGCGATGCAACCTTCGTCAATAGGCACCGCCTCTTTTCAGGAGCTAAAAACCACTGATAATTACCGCTTTTAGTATAGTCAATCTGGCAAGAATTGTCAATTTGTTATTACAATCTGCTATCTTGTGAACCAGGCGATTGCCAGAGCGATTATAAGTGCTGCAAGTTCAGCCATGAAAATAAAGACTGCGTAATTGAGAACATTGCCGGTGTGGACAATCCTCAGCCTCCTGCTTAGCCACTGGACTGTAGCGCCAACACCGTTAACAAAACCATCGATAATCTTGTGATCTAAGATGTTGCTACCGGCACTCGTTGTTACAGTAGCTCCTCCCAATGCGTTAACCATGCCGTCGATAGCGCGCTGGTCGAAGACGGATGTTTCGGTTCCTACTTTAACAGTAGCTCCTCCCAATGCGTTAACCATGCCGTCGATAGCGCGCTGGTCGAAGAGGTATGCTCCCACACCCATCACTCGAGCCGTGCCACCCAGGGTATTGACAGCACTGTCGATGGCACGCTTATCGAATATGGCAGCCCAGAGGCTTGTTCTCAGAGCCATACCCGCTGCTCCTCTGACCGCTCCGTCGATTACTCGAATATCAAACTGGTTGAGAAGAGTAGCCAGACCGATCACCGGTCTGACAAAGAGCGTCATGTATATCTCGTCGAAGTAGTACTTGTTTGAGGCCATCAGGTAGAAGCGGGAGATCCTCTCCCTGATCGAGCTCTCTGAGACCTTTTTCTTATAATAGATTACCCAGGCGAGGAGAATCCCAGAGAAAGCCACGGCGACCGAGACAAACATCAAAAGATAGTTGGGAGAGGAGGCGTGCTCTCCATGGGCGGCAAAAAACGACGAAAAGGCATTCCCTAAGAAGGGAGAGCCGACCAGACCGAGCAGGGCAGCCGGGATGGCCAGGGCGATTAGGGGGTAGGACATAACCGGGGGAGACTCGTGGGCGTGGATCTTGTCGTTTCTTTCCTTTCCGAAGAAGACCAGGAAGTTCAGGCGAAACATGTAGAAGGCGGTTAGGAAGGCGGTGAAGAGTAAGATTCCAAAGATCAAAAAGTGTCCTCCCCTGAAGGCCTCGGCTAAGATCTCATCCTTGCTCCAGAAGCCGGATAAGGGGAAGA
>JBAQMN010000173.1:0-2919 GCA_049302895.1 Actinomycetota bacterium
ACGATATCACACAGACTCTTAAGCAAATTGCTCGCATTGCGGATATTGTCAAACCAACGAGCCACCTAAAAATCTTAGATGACGATCCTGATAACCGAGTCCTCGAATGTGCAGAGGGAGCGGAAGCCAACCTAATTGTCTCCAACGACAAACATCTTTTGCGTCTAGAGAAGTTTAAAGATATACCAATTGTAAGAGCCACCGACTTACTTCACACAATCCTAGAGTAATAAAGAACTTGCCCCCCTGCCCAGCGAACTCCCTCCTCGACAACCCGTGATCCTTGATACCAATTAACATTACCTGGCTGCACAAAGCCACACAAGAGAAAAGAGAACGAGTAGGAGAGTCCGTCTGCATACTCACAACACGAACCTGGTCAATTAATGACCGCACTTGTAACATTTGTTATAATTAACTTAACAATTAAAAATTTACTCTTTTAGATTGGAGAATTTAGTGGAGTTCACAGGAGAGAGAGTTGTCCCTGGAGACATGGCCAAAGATTTTGTTACCTACCAGGAGCATCTCCTCAGATATACCATCGCCGTTGAGTATGCTGTAGGAAAGTCGGTTGCTGACATCGCTTGTGGCTGTGGTTATGGCCTCGCCGTCCTTGCTGGAGTTGCAAAAGAAATCTGGGGAATCGATAAGAGCCAAGAAGCGATCGACTTTGCCAGCAAACTGAACTACTATAGCCTAAAACCACATCTTCGCTGTCTGGATCTGGACAAAGATCGCCTTCCGAAAAAACATTTTGATCTGATAGTTTCATTTGAAACCATTGAGCATCTCGAGAAACCGACCCGATTCTTATCATGGTGCAGAACTCACTGCGATACTTTTGTCTTCTCCATACCTAAAAATCTTGCCAATCCATTTCACAAAAAAACATACACTTTTGAAGACGCAAAAAGCATAGTCGAGCCCTATTTTGATGTAGATTGGTCCGGTCAATTTGGTCGCGTCAATATCAGCAAAGAAAACGTTGACTCGGCCCAGTACTTCATCGGCATCGGAAAGCCAAGAGCCCTTGAAACTAAAACGGAACAAATGGTCAAACTCCACATAGGCTGTGGTTACGACATTCGAGAAGGTTACCACAATATCGATCCTTACACAGGCCTGATCAAAATGTCCATGGACTCCCTCGACTACGACAACGATTCCGTTGACGAGATCCTTAGCATCCATTCTCTTGAACATGTCGGGCATGGCCTTGAAGGACAAATTGGTGTCCCTCACGCTCTTCAAGAATGGCATAGAGTTCTCAAACCAGGAGGCAAAGTTTTCATCGACGTTCCAGATGCCGAGGAATGCGCTCGTCGCTGGCTTGTCGACGACGACCTCAACTCTTTCTGGATAAAAGCACTCTGGGGATTACAGTCTCGCGACGGCGACTTTCACTCTTACGGTTTTAAGAAAACCACGATTCGACAGCTTCTTGACGAAGCTGGTTTCAGCAAGATTCAAATAACTCAGCATGAGAGTCACGGAGCACCTTCGTTAATGGTCGTTGCTGAAAAGCCACGGTCAAAAAAGGGCTTCGTTAACAAATCAAAGAAATCCCTGGTAGCTGCACCACAGCAACTGGAGAGCGTACAGGCTAAGCCATTCAGAATACTGATCAAGAACTTTTTGGATACTGAGTCTTCCAAAAACAAGGATTTTACTGTGAAGAGTCAAGCCAAGAAGCTTGGCTGCAGCGATTCGCACATGCGCAGACTTCTGAAAGGAGAGAAGAACCCTTCGGTTAAGATTATGGAAAAAGCCGCTCAAACTCTGGGAATTCAACCGCTCCAATTTCAAGAGTACCTACCGACATTAACTAAAGAGGCTAAGATTAAGCTTCCTGCAACTGAAATCCGGTTACCCAGTTCAGACCAGAGTCCGGTTAATCGGTAGCTAATCCCAAAATTTTTTGCAATTTGTCTATGGATTTGTCCCAATCAAATTTGCTAGCGGTTTTGAGTCCGTTGTCAATCAATTTTTTTCTTAAGTTTTCATCTTCAAAAACCTTTACAATAGCCTCACCCACAGCCTGAGAATCGCCCTTATTCACCATCAAGCAGTTAAAGTTGTCTGCACAAAAGCTCTCATTCCCATCTGCTTTTGTAGTGACCACAGGACAGCCACAAGCCATCGCTTCCAGTAAGGGAATTCCAAAACCTTCGTGGTGTGAAGTCAGAACAAAACATGCAGCTGAAGAATAAAGCTCTGCTATCTTATGGTCACTGGGAAAGAGGATGTGCTCGTGTGGAATATCTCCATAGTGATGTCCCGGCTCGGCACCAAAGGTTGTCAAAGTCAATGAATTGTTGTGCTTAAACGCATACGACAAGGCAGCCTCAAAAACTTCCCTTCCTTTTAGGAAGTGAGAACGGTCAAGATAGAGAATTCTGTTTGGTTCTCTTTCTGATCTTGGATAGAAGACTGAATGATCAATTGCAGGTGGTACATGTGGAACTTTGTATTGATACATTCTTTGCAGCTGATCTTGAACCCACGTAGAATCAGTAAAGATACTTAAGCCCAGCTCGTATGTCTTGAATATTGCTCGCACTTCATCCATGTTAGTGGAATAACTTGTTTCGATATCTTGTACAAGATAGAAGCCCTCGTTCTTTTCGATGCCCTGCCTAACTCCGTATGCGGTCATCCACCAGGTTGCCACCTTAATAGCGTCCTCAAATTCAAGAGCGTCAACTAAAGCTGGGTAATCAGGAAATTGGAAGAATGGAAACCTTGTTTCAAACCATTCTGGCTTATTAGGCCCGGCAATGTGGAAAACTGCTACTTTGTAACCTCTTTTTTTAAGTCCATTTAGGTGCTCATAGGCAACTTTGACACCACCTGCCAATCCTGTATGTTGTATAACGTAAATTATCTTCTTCATCACCAGATATCCCAATTCTAAGC
>JBAQMN010000174.1:0-1567 GCA_049302895.1 Actinomycetota bacterium
TAACGAGAATAGGAACAAAAAGATAGCCAAGAGCCGCCCTCGGTTGATAGCCAGTGGGAATCTCAATCAGTGAAAGCCCCTCTTCGGCAGCCCTCCCTTTCAATCGGCCGTTTGAAGTTATGGCCACCACATTGGCTCGCCTTCTCACCGCCTCCTCAAAGGCAGTCAGCGTCTCTTCCGTATCGCCGGAGTAGCTCACGGCAAAGACGAGCGCCTTTTCGTCGACAGAAGCGGGCAGTTCGTATCCCTTGACTACTGAAATAGGAACCCTTATCTCGCGCTCAAGGAGCACTTTGATCATATCACCGCCGATGCCGGACCCTCCCATCCCCAAGATAACGACAGATGAAACGTCAGGCAAAGGAGCCATCTCCGCTTTCTCACCGATGGCCAGCGCTTCCCTACACTGCTCTGGGAAACTCTCGATCGCCTTGAGCATTCCCCCCCGATCGACCTGATCAATTTGTTCAGGAAGATTCAAATCCTCGATCTTCACCTAAATTGTCAGCTCCTTGAGGTAACGCTTTAGATCTTCTCCCATATCTTCTCTCTCCAAAGCCAGCTCGATGTTGGCTTTTAACCAATCCAGCTTGTTTCCAATATCGTATCTTCTTCCAGTTACTTCAAGAGCGTAGATGTCCTGATCCTTAAGGAGGATGTTCAGCGCATCGGTCAGTTGAATCTCGCCGTTCCGGCCCGGCTTAGTCCGCTCGATGGCATCAAATATCTGAGGTGTTAGAACATACCGGCCAAAAATCGCCAGGTTAGAAGGCCTCTCTTCAATCCGGGGCTTCTCCACCATTGTCTCAATCTTGTACAAGCGCTCTCCGATTTTCTCTCCTCCGATTATACCGTAGCTTCCGACTTTTTCCACGGGAACCTGTTCAACGGCGATGACCGAGGCTTTGCGCTCTTCAAACATCTTCATCAGCTCTCGAGTGCATGGAGTCTCGCAGAGAGTGATGGTGTCACCTAGCAGAACGGCAAAGGGCTGATCTCCGATGTACCGCTGAGCTGAGTAGACGGCGTGCCCCAGGCCGAGGGCGCGTCTCTGTCTGATGTAGTGGATGTGGGCCAGTTCGGCGACTCCCTTAACCTGTTCCAGAAATTCTTGCTTATTCTCACGTTCCAACAGATACTCTAACTCGAAGGACTTGTCGAAGTGATCCTCGATGGCTCGCTTGCCTCGCCCAGTTACAATTAGAATATCGTCAAGTCCCGAAGCCACAGCCTCCTCAACGACAGACTGGATGGTGGGCTTGTCGACTACGGGAAGCATCTCCTTAGGTTGAGCCTTAGTGGCTGGCAAGAATCTCGTCCCCAACCCAGCCGCCGGTATAACCGCCTTCAATCAAGGCCTCCTTTTGGTTCTTTTCGGGCCGACACAGAGGTCGGCCCCTACAATGTCCGTGTTCCCTGTAGGGGCGGACGTCTCTGTCCGCCCTTTCTTTACGGTCATTGCCACGCCCCGCCAAAGACAGTGAACTGTGCGGACCTAAAGGTCCGCCTCTACAAAACCCTGTAGAGGTCGACCTTTAGGTCGACTCTTCGGGCCGACACAGAGGTC
>JBAQMN010000175.1:0-2000 GCA_049302895.1 Actinomycetota bacterium
GCTGGAGAAGAAGAGCGGCATCTGGCGGGTTATCGCCGAGAAGTATATTGGTGTCTAAGGGTCGCGGGACTCTGATATGAATTATCTGGATGTAGCCCGAGCTTATCAGGAAATAGAGGGCACGGGCAGCCGGCTGGAGATGACCGACTATCTGACGGATCTTCTCCGGGACACGCCGCGCGAACTGCTTGGAAAGATTGTCTATCTCACCCAGGGCAAACTCTATCCTGATTTCTTAGGAGTCGAGATCGGGATCGCCGACAAGCTGGCCATAAAGGCCGTGGCCAGAGCGGCCGGCTTCAGCGACGAGGACGTAACGAGGGATTTCGGGCGGACCGGCGACTTGGGCGAAACGGCGCAAAAGCTTTTGTCTGAGAAAAAGCCTCGGGTGGGAAAGCTTCTTCAAGTCGAAGAAGTCTACGACACCTTAGATAAGATTGCCAAAACTTCCGGCCCCGGCACCATTGAGATTAAGATGAATCTCCTATCCACATTGCTCCAAAAAGCCTCACCCGTAGAAGCCAAGTATATAATCCGCACGGCCATGGGCAAGCTCAGGCTGGGTATTGCGGACATGACTATGCTCGACGCTCTCAGTATTGTTTACGGCGGTGGGAAACACGTCCGCAAGGAAGTGGAGCGAGCATATAACATCTCTTCCGACCTGGGGGCCGTCGCAACTACCATCGCATCCAAGGGTCTGGAGGGGATACGCCGGTTCGGTGTTTCGGTTGGAAAGCCGATTCGGCCGATGCTGGCCGAGCGGCTTCCCTCGGCGGCGGAAATCCTTGGCAAAATGGGCGGGAGATGCGCCGCCGAATACAAGTACGACGGCGAGCGGCTTCAGATTCACAAGATCTGTCCGGGGGTAGTTTTGTTCTCGCGGCGCTTGGAAAACATAACTCATCAGTACCCTGAAGTGGCAGATCTTGTAAGAGAGCACGTCAAGGCGGAGAATGCCATTCTGGAGGGCGAGTGTGTGGCCGTGGATCTCGATACAGGAGAACTGAAATCTTTCCAGGAGCTGATGCACAGGCGGCGCAAGTACGGGATAAAAGAGGCGATGGAGCTCTACCCCATTTCTATCTTCCTCTTTGACCTGTTATATGTTGACGGCAGAGATCTGACGACGCGCTCCTATCCTAAGAGAAGAAAAGAACTGGAAAGGGTGGTGGAGACAAGCGAGCGGGTAAAACTGACCATCGCCGAGGTGGTTGAGAACGAGGATGAGCTGGAAAAGTTCTTTCAAAAGGCCATCGAAGAGGGCTGCGAAGGTCTTGTCTGTAAATCGGTTTTGCCGGGCGCTTTATACCGCGCCGGTGCCCGTGGCTATCTCTGGATTAAGTACAAGCGCGAGTACAAAAGTGAAATGGCGGACACCGTCGACCTGGCGGTAGTGGGAGCTTTTCTCGGCCGGGGAAGAAGGGCAGGCACTTACGGTTCGCTTCTTCTGGCCGCCTACGATCCCGAAAAAGATACCTTTTTCACCGCGACCAAACTTGGTGCCGGCCTGACCGACCGGGACCTGGTGGAGTTGCCTAAGATGTTAAAAGATTCTGTTATTTCCCATCCTCATCCTCGTGTGAACTCTCTTCTAAAAGCGGACGTCTGGGTGGCTCCCAGTTTGGTCATGGAGATAATCGGCGCCGAAATCACCCTCAGCCCAATTCATACCGCCGCCTGGGACAGAATCAGAAAGGGAAGTGGCCTTGCCATCAGGTTCCCTCGATTCACCGGCAACTACCGTTTGGACAAAGCACCTGAAGATGCCACGACCGTTCGGGAAATAATCGAGATGTACCAGAGCAAGCTGGCGAAAGTGTCGCAGTAAGGTGATCAAATATCCTTCTCGTTCGACTCCGAGTTACTGTTCCCTCTGAATCTGCCAAGAATCAAGTAGAATGCGACAATCAGAAGGCCAACAATGGCAAAGATAATTCCACCCGCAACGATGGGCGAGCGAATCAACTGCACCAATTTCACGTAGAATAGTCTAAATA
>JBAQMN010000176.1:0-4898 GCA_049302895.1 Actinomycetota bacterium
ACCCAGATGTTCTTATTCGTGAACCAAAATCGTAACACGATTCCGAAGAGACCAATCCAAAAACCAGCAAAAACAATTGGTATACCCTGGTCTCTTACCACCAGAAAGTCCGCCCAGAAGCGAACACCGGCGAAAGTAAGCCTCAGACCCTGAAACTCGGCTGATTGATTCAGCCAGACCGGTCCTTTAAAAACTCTCTTCTTTCCCACCAGGACTTCCAGGTCAACAGCCGGCTTCCTCGGTATGAACGATTTGGTCTTAAGTCGGTTTCCTGTTCTTACCGCATCGGGGTAGAATTGAACCTTGACTTTCATTTGAGGGTTCGACGGGTTCGACCCAGGAATGCTGAAGGAATCCTTAAACTCAGGTCCTTTTTTTATTATTGGGCTCAGGCTGACGTAGGCGTCAAGGAGCACATTGCCCTCGCTGTCCTTCAGAATGAACAAGGGACTATAACTATACATTGGCGTTTGGTAGAAGACGAATCCCTTATAAGTCAGGGCACTGTTCACGTGAACATGGTGTCTCTTGACTTCTTCCTCGTCATCTAAAACGACTAAGTCGGAGGACCACTCAGCCGGCCGCCCGTTCTCATCCAGAGAAAGATAAATCTTATCCAGCCTGACCTGGAAATCCTGATGGTTTTCTCTGAAAAGGGGTGCCTCCTTGATTATGCGATAGTTTTGGTGCTGTTCAGTGAAGGTTTCTCCTTCGATCAGACCGACGCTCCCCCGCAGATTGGTGGTTAAACTTAATAGAGCGCCAAGCAAGATCACGACGAAACTCGAGTGAAATATTAGCGAAGCCCAGATGCTGAATTTGCCTTTTTGGGCAGAAATAGAGACAGCTTCCGAGGTTTCTTCCTGCTTTAGCCTGTACCTTCGACCAGTAAATACTGAGTTTATCGACTGCACGGCTTCGCGAAGGGTGCTTCCATAAGAAAATTGCTCGTGGTTCTTTGATTTCTGGATAAAGTCGAGACTGGCCCGTTTCGGTGGACGAAAGGCGGCTTTTACGGCACTACGTATTCGAGAAAGGGTACAGAACAAAGTATTTAGGAAAAGGGCGAGAGCCAGGGCCATGAACCACCAGGTTGAAAAAACGTATTTCGAGCCCGCCTTCAAAAGTGCTCCAACAATTAAAGCGACAACAAAAATGGAAAGCAGATAGAGGGACAGCTTCCTCGATTTTGTAAAATCCCAGATTCTGCTAAAAAAAGATTTCTTTTCCATAGTCTCCCATTAGCCTATATGAAGGGCCGACACAGAGGTCGGCCCCTACAAAAACCAGGAACTGTAGTTCACAACGGGTACCTAAAACCTCGTAGGGGCGGACGTCTCTGTCCGCCCGAATCATCTTGCATCTGCCATCTGTTTTAGTATCCCCACACGGTGATGCGTCGGTTGCCGGTGTCAGCGATGAAGATGAGCCGATGCTTTGTGTCAATAGCAATGCCATTGGGGGAAGAAAGCTTACCCTGCCCATAAGAAAAGAGGAAATTGCCGGTAGTGGTGTAGGTGAAAACTCTGTTCCTAGCTTTGTCAACCACGTGTACCCGACCGTGGGATCTAATTCCAGAGGGATCGGCGCCCTTTGCCTTCTCGTATTTGGGGTTGGATAAATCATCATAGTCTATTGCTCTGGGCGCAACTAAAGTCTCTTTGCCTTTACCCTTCTCGAAAGGATAAGCATACCACCCGGTGCACGTGTATGCTTTCATCATTCCCAGGTCTGTATCGGAAACAAGCACACGCCCATCAGGCGAAACAATCGCATACGAGGGATTCATAAGATCCCACTGCTCGGTGACCCATCTCGGTCTGAATTTTTTTTCAGGGATTGTAAAGATTAGCTCCCCCTCCTCTGTCAGCAGCACCGGGGGTCCTTTTTCGGTTGGGCCGTAGATGGTCACCGCGCTGATGACCAGTATTCCTTGCAGGTTAGCGTCAGCAACGTAAAGCCTATCCCCATGAAGATGTGCGGAAGTGGCTTTTATCGCTTCTTGATTTCCAGGAAGTAGGCCGTAAGAGTTGATGAGTTTACCATTGACGGAGAAGATTTTTATCTCCCCGGTTTTGTCAGCCACGAAGATTTTTTCCTTTCCCACAGAAATTGTCCGGGGCTGAACTCCCTGAGACAGAGTAATAGAGTTGCGAAATTCTCCTCTAGGAGTGAACATGTCGATTTGATTGCTGTCCCTATATGAAATGTAAAGCCGATTTCGATAGAAGCTGAGGCTCAAAGGTCTAAGATTGCGTTTTATGCTGCCTAAAAAGATGGGAGCCTGTCCGTAGGTCGTTTTCTTATGCTTATAGTAGTCACTGCCTTGAAAAGCAAATATGACAACTATGAGCAGGGCAGCTAATAAGATAATCGGAATTGAGATATATAACCGCTTTGATTTCAGACTCTTCATATTAAGGTAGAACCGCATCGGGTGCCCTAGGTGCATGCTGACCTGCGCAGGCGGAGTACGCTCCCGTACCCACAGTCCAACAGGACATATCCGCTTGACGGATATATTTTATCCCGTCTCCGGTGAGGAAGGCATGGGCAGGTCCCCGATTGGTGGTATCAACCACAGCCACTTCGTTGGAACCGTGAATGTATTTTCTGTAGTAAGTGGGCTTCCCGTCAGTCACACCTGAACCACCCATATGGCAAGTTAAACAGCCAGCAGCGACTTTGTGAGCAGATCTATTTTGTCCGTGTTCTGAAAATCTAGATGCGCTCGGGCCAGCTGTATAAGTACCAGTCCAATAAATAGTTTTCTTGTGGCAGATGTCACAGAGAGGCGTGCCGTTGGTGGCGTCGCTGGCCATTGTGGCTCGCAATATTTTGGACTGATTTGAGCCGTGGGGACCCAAAGGATCGGTAGGGGTATTTGTTTCGCTTGGCAAGTCATTGAGATGGCTTCCGTGGCAGTCGCTGCAGTACATCAGGTCGTGTCTCTGACTGAGCGGGGGAACAAAAGGGACCGCAGTGCTGCCGTTACTCTGCTGATTCCACGGAGGCTCCATGGTATCTATGTCGTTGTAACGGTTTGCTCCCGGTCCAACAATAGGATGAGTAGAGACATTCATTGGGTTAATATAACCAGCCAGGTTTATCTGGTTCGAAGGCTGGTAGCCCACGGGTGAGGGATAATAGTTTGAATGGCATTTTAGACAGAGCTGGTATTCCGTCTGTAAAGGCTTGACTACCGTCCAGGCACTTGGAACATCCTGACCATCATTCCAGAGGTCAGTGGATATCTTATAACGCCAGAATTCGCCATTGGTTGAGCCGCGTAAAGCATAGATATAGGCACTTCCGTCATAGACCAGTCGATTGCCAGAATTGGTTCCGATCGTGAAGCCAGTGGGATCTGCTGGGTCAAAAGTGGTCCAATTATTGTTGGTGATAGAATAGGCTTTAAAGGTGGCAGTGTCGCCACCCAGTGTTGCATAGATGTAGTCCCCACTTCCTGGGTACACGAGGGAGCCACCAGCTCCGACATTGGCAGGAGTAGTAGCCATAGCTGTCCAAGAATTACCGGAGATGCTGTATCGGTAGAACCCGTTGGTGGTGCCACCTCTTAGGCCATAGATATAGTCGATATAGGCGCCACCAGCAGTCCAGACCAGTGCTCCACCTGCTCCAACAGCAACACCAGCACCACCTCCGAATACTGTCATGGTCGTCCAGGGCGTGCCCCCGGTTACATCAGCACTTATCTGGTAACGCCAGAAAGCAGTCGTGGCGGCGCCTCGTGTTGCATAGATGTAGTCGCCACCTGTATAAGCTAAAGCGGCACCATCACCGAAAGCGGCTGACGCGTCCTTAAGGAGCTGCCAGGCGTTGTTAGAAGGGTTGTATCGCCAGAATCTAACCGCCGCTCCGCCACTCACAGCGTAGAAATAGCTTCCCGCTTTGGCTATATTCACGCCCGCCCCCAGGGGGGCGAGAGTTGTGGCTAAACCGGGAAAAGCCGGGATGTTTCGAGGTTGAACTTTAGGCACCGGCCAGGGATTAGGTTCCACCCCCCAGGTACCCTTGAGGGCATTGGAAGCGACGTTGCCAGGAGCGGTGTGACGAGGCGTATCCAGCACATGGGGACTGTGACAGTCTCTGCACGCCAAACCGGTATCACGTGGGGAAGTGGGTGGCTCGTCTACGGGATGACGGGGTGTGTATGCGAACTCACCTTTAACGTTCGTGGTGCTTCCCGTGCCGTCGTGGCACGTGTAGCAGACCTCACTCTCTTTAGTTTTGCGTTCGAGCAACTGGGCTCCTTTAGGACCGTGGGTTTCGTGACAGTCGCGACACATGTTGGAGTTGGTGCTGTAGGCGTTGTGAGGCTTTTCGCTCCCTGCCACTGTAACTGTGGGATTGGTTCCGTCTTGAAGAGTAATAGCTCCCTCGATTCCCCCTGTGTTTTCGGCTGATACGCCATAGTAATAAGTCTCACCAGGTATGCCAGTTGAGTCGGTGTAGGAAGTCGTGTTACCGGGTAGAAACATCGCATCGACAGTGCCTTTATCTGCGGTAGGGGTTGTTCCAGGAACATAGACCCAGCGGTAAACGATGTAACCACTGATCTCTTCAACGTTTCCCAATGTGTCGTATCCAACGGCACTCCAGCTAATATTGATATTAGGTTGAACACCGGCTGTCGCGGTAACTGTTGCCGGTGCTTGCGGTGTCGATGTATTAGAGGGGTTTGTTACGGTATAGTAGGAAAAGTGGGTAATTCGGTCGTATGAGATGGTGTTGTTTTGCAGGTCAATGCCGTAAGTTCCTCCCGCTACATACTGCCAATCTTTACCGTCGAAATACTGGATTCTGCTGTAGGGTGTGAGGTTCCCGTTAACTTTTATCGTGATGGTCGCCGGCGATGCCAGAGTAGTGCCGCCGGT
>JBAQMN010000177.1:0-2087 GCA_049302895.1 Actinomycetota bacterium
TATTTAGACTATTCTACGTGAAATTGGTGCAGTTGATTCGCTCGCCCATCGTTGCGGGTGGAATTATCTTTGCCATTGTTGGCCTTCTGATTGTCGCATTCTACTTGATTCTTGGCAGATTCAGAGGAAACAGTAACTCGGAGTCGAACGAGAAGGATAACAAAAGGGTCAGGCCTTGACGTCCTCTTTGACTTGCTGTTTAAGCAAATCTCGCCTAAATTTTTCGCTTCCTAAAACAATGTTTTCTTTTAATTTCTTTTGAAGTAAGACCTCTCGGCGTTTACCGATTCCATCCTCAACAAACGCTCTGTATCTCTTTATCCTAGTTTCCGTCCTTACTCCAAATAGCTCTAAGACTTCTTCCTTATCCACTAGCCCGTCCGGTCTAACATCCATATAAACTGGGAAGCTACTATCCGCATATTCGCGAGGATTTGCAACTATTCCAGCCCTAACCGGGTTTAAATGTATGTAGCGGGTGAGTTCGAGAAGATAGCTTTCCCTTTCTACCAGGATGCTGTGGAATCGACCCTGCTGCACGTGTCCTACCTGTCTATATTTCTTATTGAAATACATGGCATAGCTTGTATTTATGACCTGCATCATCTTAGAAAGATTCGCCTTTTCTGAGGGTTCGACCAGTAAGTGGACATGATTTAGCATAAGTACAAAACAATAAACTTTAAACTCATATTTCTTTTTATATTTCTTAAGAGTCTCTAGATATTTCTCTCTATCTTCATCATCGAGAAAAAGTTTTTGCCTATGATTTCCCCTGATCGTAACATGATAAAGTTCGTTTTCTACATTGATTCGTAGAGGCCGTACCATTCTCTCCTCCAGCGATTTAGTCATAAATTGCGTTTCTCAATATTAATAAAAAAGATAAAGAAATTCAAATATAATAATAATAATTGCGAACAAAACTGAAAAAGGGCTGATAGAATATGGTTCGGAGGCCTGACCCTCGAGTAAAGTAATTATCTAGTAATTATCTTAGATACCAATATACTTCTCGGCGATGACCTGCCAGATGCCGCTCTTCTTCTCCAGCTCAAATTGATAAATGGCATCAGTTTTCCAGAGGCCGGTCTGAATTACGGCTTTTGTCTTAGTTTTTGTCTTAACTTCCAACACCCATTTGCCAGCTTCTTTACCGAAACCGCCGGGACCCGTCGCCCATCCTCTATCTATGATAATTCTTTTTACCAGAACCTCCGGTTCACTCTCGGCGGCAGAGGCAAGAACTACCTCCATCGATAGCTCGTCCTCAAAAGGACCGCCTCTCACTCCTTCGAGATAAGCATAGAGTTCACCTGTGGTTTTAATCATCGGTGGCACAAAATCGACACTGAAGGAGAAGTCGGTCCAGTCCTCCTTGCCACGCCTGAGAATTCCCCAACCAAGTTCAAGGGTTCCCGCCTGCCCAAGAACCCCTCCTTTGGAATCACGAATTTGAACCTCGAAGCCTGAGGGAATCTCACCCTTTATCCTTCCCACCACCTGAACAGGCGTGGTTATCTTTTCTCCCCGTCTCGGCTCGGTTATCACCATCCGCTTTTTGGCACTTTGGGCAATGATGACAACCTGAGGCTGAGGCTTAGATTTAGGTTTAGCTTTTGGCGTAGTTAAGGTCTGAGGAAGGAGACATGCCGAACTTATCAGCAAGAAGACGAGAATGACCAGGACAAATGGTCCTCCCTTTTTTAAGAAGTTTACGAATGTATTCACCGCAACTCCTTGAGAATCTTCTTCGCCACTTCCCTGGCCGGCTCCTCCCACTCTTTCAAGTCCTCCCTTAGCTCTTGATTCAGAAATCTCTCCAGCTCTTCTGCGGTTTTCTCCGTCATTCTTCGCTCCTGATCAAGATTGAGAGGTTTGTCGCCTTGAAGTTTAGTCTCTCCTTCTCGCCACCCCTCCGCAAAATACCAGTCCTTAAAGGCTCTGAAGCCGCTCCTCCACAGGAGATAACCCAGAGGCGTTACAGCGGGAGGTATACCGAATTGGAGAGCGCGGGCCGTCGAGGCGTGGGTTTCTTCAGTTACCCCATATTCTACCATAAGACGGCCACCAGGGGAAATAAGATT
>JBAQMN010000178.1:0-10370 GCA_049302895.1 Actinomycetota bacterium
GCTCTCTATGGCTCGTTCATCTTCGGCATCATAATGATTTTAAATGCTATAATCCACGTCTGGTCAGTTCTGGCCATACGTGACCCCCACGGAGCTATCATTGGCATAGGTGCCATGATAGTCGTAATTCCGTTCATGTTCCATCTCACCAGAGAAATTCGCTCTCGCTAGTAACAGCGTTTAGAAGACATTTACCCTCCTACGCAGAAAGCCACGCACGTTAGTGCGTGGATGAATGCGAGAGGGGTAACCCTCCGTAGCCTTGGCGAAGGAGGGTATGCTTCGGAGGGTTCCGCCCGGCGAAGCATGTGGAGGTGCCACGGACGTAAGTCCGTGGGGCTCCACCTTTTTTGTCGTGTCGATACCTTTCTGAAGAGCAAGGTTGAAGTCGCAGTCGTAGACCGAACCGTCCCACCCCACGCTGATCAGGGTTCGACACATTACGTTCTTGGCCGCCTCTGCGTTGAAGTTGTAGCGGAGACTCTCCATGTAGCTTGCCAATTCGCTGCTCGCGGAGAGCAGCCTGCTAAATCTTCCGATTGGCATGTTGGTGAGGGTAAACAGGGAATCAAAAACGATTCCATGACAATCGGCAAGATTACGTTTGTAGTCAGCCTCAAGCTGGTCCTGGGGAGCGGGAAGAAACGCTCCTCCTGGGTTGTAGACGAGATTCAGTTTGAGGCGACTCTCTTCCTGCCCATAGCCTATTTCATTAAGCATCTTAAGCGCTTCGATGCTTTTTTCATAAACGCCTTCACCCCTCTGGCGATCAACGTTTTCCTGGAGGTAACAGGGAAGTGAACAGACCAGTTCAACTTCATTTGAAGCACAGAAGTCGGGAAGATGTGAACATTTTTCCTCAAGAAAGACGGTTAAATTTGAGCGCACGGCTACTTTTCGTCCGATTGAGTGGGCACCTTCAATCAGATACTCAAAACTTGAGTTAAGCTCAGGGGATCCCCCAGTCAATTCAAGCTTACGGATTGATGATTGATCAAGAAAATTAAGTACGGCGCGCGCCGTGTCTCGGGCCATTGTTTCAGTGCGATCCGGGCCGGCTTGGTGATGG
Organism: Actinomycetota bacterium; assembly: GCA_049302895.1. Lineage (GTDB taxonomy): Bacteria > Actinomycetota > JAHEXW01 > JAHEXW01 > JBAQMN01 > JBAQMN01. Next base: position 1,070 of record JBAQMN010000178.1, read on the forward strand.
CAATGAGAGCAGGCCTGATTACATAGCCGACCCAAATTTGCCTGCAGCACTTCGGGGTAGGTTCTACTCAATTTAATTCCTTCAACCTGTAGCTTTTCCCAAAAGTTCATAATCCCTCCGCCTCTTTTATCTTACCTCGTCATAAAGAGGCCTGAGCCATGATGGCGAAATCCCAAGTAGAAACAATATTCGTATTAACCACATGAGGAGTATTGTCCGAATAAGACCGTGCTTCTCCCAGCGCCTGGCTGACGTGGTTACTGATAGAGGAAGTCTGACAAGCTTGCCAGCCCGCCACTGATGCTCTGGCGGGCCAGTGCGGCGCATTCGACGGGCGAGATCCAGGTCCTCCATCAGAGAGAACTCTCTAAACCCTCCCAGACGCTTGAAGGCGTCTTTTTGAATAAATATGCCCTGATCGCCCGTGAAACCCTTGGTAAAACGGTCACGCAGGTTTATCAGGCCACTAATGATTCTGTAAATCGCTTTCTGATTGTCCAGGCTAATCTTAAATCTTCCCCCAACAACTTCACAGTTGGTAAAGGCTTCTTGTATGCAGTCTATAGCTTCTGGAGGGAGCAGCGTATCGGCGTGAAGAAACAACAGGATATCTCCGTTAGCTATCTCGGCTCCCTTGTTCATCTGTGTTGCTCGGCCCGTCGGGCTCTCAATCACTTTAGCAAATTCTCTGGCGATTTCCATGGTGCTATCACTGCTTCCGCCATCGACGACGATCACTTCAAAGTGTCCTTTGACCATCTTGAAGTGCTCAAGCGTTTTGGCTATCAATTTCTCTTCATTCAGGACAGGAATTATTATCGAAACCATCCAAAGCCCTCCCTGATCAGGATGGGTGCGACTGTTGATGCCGCTTTTGGATTGGAGAGCAGGCTTGCCAGGACAAACAGGGTCAAGCCGACAAAAACCAGTATAGCCAAAATCAAGCCGAATGGGGTCAGGCCTTTCACAGCCAATGTGTACAAGGCCTGACCCCTACTACTATTGGTGTAAACTCTGACAGCTCCACCTATCAATGCCAGAAAAAGACCAACGGGAATAAAAACGCCTGTGTTCATTGCCATGTCCACTCTGGGAATTTTCATAAGAATCCAGGCGATGTCAAAACCGGCAATGAAGCCGATGAACAAGTAGACAAAGAGCAGGGCAAATCGATCAATCTTCACTAAGCATTTCCACTACCTTTCTGGCAGTTTGAGCAGTAATCTCAGTACAGCGCCTCTCAACTTCTTTGTTGGAGAAGGGACGTCCCTGACGGATTTCTATACAGCAGGGAGTGGAGAACTCCTTCTCAAACCATCTATAAAGCTTGGCACTCTCCTTGATGGCCTTCCTGTTTCTTCTAACGTCCGCCTCTGACCTGGTCAATCCGATGAGCATTACAGCTCCGGTTAGGGCTCCACAGACACAGCCGGAGTAGCCGATTCCTCCTGAGAAGCCAGCAGTTGCTTTTATCATCTCGGAAGGAATTTCTAATGATAAAGCTTCTGCACCAGCCAGGAGAACTGCCTGGGAGCAGTTGTAACCCTCTCGGAAGTGTTCAGCAGCTCTATTATAAGCCAGTTCTGCGTTTTTCTCCTTCATGTCAACCTTAGTTTCGTTTTATGTCATTCTGAGCCCCGCCTCTGGCGGGGCGAAGAATCTTACGGTAGACCCTTCGCTACGCTCAGGGTGACAGGACACTTCTCACGGCAAGCTTCGCGCCGAAGAATCTCACCTTTAACCAGCAACTGTCGGCAGGAATCTTGCCTTCAAGGCTGCTCCGACGATTCCGATTGCTATCACGACCACGAAGAGCCAGAAGACGACCTTTACAGTTCCGGTCATGCTCTGGCCGAGATAGGAATAGACGATGGTGGCTGGGAGTTGGCCGATGCCCGTAGCTATCCAGAATTCCCAGAAGCTCATTGACGTCAATCCGGCTCCATAACTTATCGGATCAAAGGGGACAAAGGGGAAAAGCCGGGCCACCAGGATGGCGTATCTACCGTATCGCTTGAAGAAGCTATCTGTCATGTCCAGGCTTCGGCTTCCACCAGCTAGTTTTTCGACTGCCGGCCGGCCGAAAATGTGAGAGATGTAGAAGCAGGCGGCCGCTCCCACCATGGCGCTGCTCCAGGAGAGAAGCGTGCCCCACCACACCCCGAAGAGCAGGCCGTTAGTGAAGGTGATGACGAAGGCAGGAAGAGGGGCAATTATTGCCTGGAAAATCATCAGTAAGGCTGAAACAGTCGGTGCCCAGATGCCAAAGGAAAGGAGATAGGCTCTGAGCGATTTGACGTCCGCCTGTGACAATACCTGAAAAGCCTTCTGGACAAAAAGGCGGTAAGGAGGCAGAATGAAGTAAAGGCCTACGGCCAGGCCGAGGATGACCGAACCTGCAATGATTTTGTAAGTTCGTTGTTTATTCATTATTCACCAGTCAGTGGGGTCAGGCCTTGTACGGATCACTGGGGTCAGGCCTTTCACGGCTAATGTGTACAAGGCCTGACCCCCATCTTGTTACTGGCAACAGTCGCTGTCAGCGCTAACTACTTTTTTGAAAAAGTCACGACCACAGCCGCGCCGTCTCCGGGTAGTTTAGCTTCTCGCCCGAAGAACTTTACTTTTCCATTAGAGAATGATTGCCAGCCCCAGGTCGAATTGCTGGTTATTCCGACTGCACAGGTGTCAAGACAGAGGATGCAGCCGGTCATCTTTTCTTTGGAAGCCTGCTGATTACCGCCGAACTTAACCGCAAAGCCTTGGTCAGGCTCGGATTTGATAATCTCAGCAAAATCGTAGACCTTGTTGTCCCACTTTACCGTGACTTCAAGTTCGTCACCCTGAACGGCCGTCCCTGCTGGCGAATCCAGCTTAACGTTGTTTCCTGCTGTCGCACCGATCTTGATCAGAGCGTCGTAGAAATCAAGCTGATTGGCGTAAGCTCTGAGTACTGATTTGTCGCCATTGGAACCGTCCTTGAAAACCACCCCATGACGCGTTGGTTCGGTAAAATACTTGGCATTCACTTCAGCGTAAACCAAGACCTTCTTGTCCTTGGTATCTACCACCAGCGGCTTTTCTCTGGTTGGTCTAGAAACCACCTCTTTCTTAACGGCGGGCTTTTTCGGTTCAACTTTAGTTTGCTGACATCCTATTACTAATCCTGAAGCGAGAGAAATTCCGAAAACAATTAGCAATACCTTAGAGACTTTTGTCACTTGTCACCTCCTGGAAATTTACCTGCAAGAAATTACGAAACTTTGGTTGTTCTGCTGTCCCCCTTTCTGAGTCAATTGTCAAGACTACCAACTTCATAAAATAAGTTTCATTAATGCTACCTATGAAAGTTACTTATAAATGTATCAAATGTTGCAAGTGTGTGTCAAGGGGAACTTAAAGACGATGTCATAAAGAGATTTTATTTGACAGATAAGGAAAATTATGCTACCTTTTGTAGTAATTAACGTAACGATTGTTACAAACAGGAGGCGATGTCATGCAAAGAAGTAAAAGAGTAGTTTGGAAAATGATTTTTGGAGTTCTAACGGGGCTTTTGTTAGCGGGCCTATTGGCTGGCTGCCAGACGAAGGCGGAGCCAAAGGGTGTTGAAAAGAAGTACTATAGGCCAAAGGTTCTTCGGATTGGTCTTATTCCTAATATCGCACCGGAGAAGCAAAAGGCCAACTACGAGCCTTTCGGTAAATACATGGAAAAGAAGATGGGCATGCCGGTGGAGCTCTTTGTGGCAACCAACTACGCCGGTGTGGTGCAGGCGATGGTCAGTGGCCAGCTTGATCTGGCTTATTTCGGCGGGCTCACTTATGCTCAGGCTCTGGAGCAGGTGCCTGTTGAACCCATCGTGACCGAGATCGATCGTGAAACTGGAACTCGTGAGTATTGGAGTTTGATAATTACGCGGCCGGACAGTGGTATCAATTCTCCAAAGGATCTTAAGGGTCGCACTTTTGCCTTTGGCGATCCCTCATCAACCTCGGGTTCGCTTTTCCCACGGATTATGCTGGTTGAGGCGGGATATGATTGGCGAAGTGAGTTTACCCCTATCAAACAGGTTATCTACACAGGCGGCCACGATGCGACAGCAGAGGCGGTTGTCACTGGGAAAGTAGATGCTGGTGGCATTGAGGGAAGGATCCTTAACAGGCTGATCAAAGAGGGTAAGGTAGATGGAAGCAAGATTAAGATTGTGGCCAAGCGTCTGGTTTTGGGATATCCCTGGTGCGTGCGGAAAGATCTCGATCCCAAGCTTAAAAAGAAAATTGTTGATGCGTTCAAAGCCATCGATGACCCGGCCCTCCTGGATCTGATGAGGGCAAAGCGCTATGTAGAAGTGAGCGAGAAAGACTATACATACATCAGGAATAAAGCCAAAGAACTGGGTCTTGTCAAAACCAAGAAATAGAGTGACCAGAAACGGTCGCCTCTACAAAAGCTTGTAGGGGCGGGCCTCCGTGCCCGCCCGAAATGGAAAAAAATGGCTGGCATTAGAGTTACTAATCTGAGAAAAACCTATGGCCGGACTCGCCCGCCGCGGCGGGCGAGTATTGTCGCGCTCGACGGTGTCTCATTTGAGCTCAAATCGGGAGAGGCTGTAGCGATAATTGGTCCGAGCGGAGCAGGCAAAACAACGCTCTTTAGGGTCCTGACGCGCTCTATTCCGCTTGATGGCGGACGCATCGACATTGATGGGGCGGATCTCTATTCGGCAAACTATCTTAATCTAACAAAAATTCGCCGAAAGATTGGTCTCATCTATCAGCAGCACAATCTGGTCAAAGAGTTAGATGTGTTGCGAAATGTGATTATGGGAAAACTTGGCGTGTGGTCTTCCTGGCAAGCCCTGCGTACCCTCTTATTTAGACCTCCAGATGACGTAATTGATGAGGTTAAAAAGGTATTGGGACAGGTCGGCCTGGCGAACAAGATTAACAGTCGGGTGACTGAGCTTAGTGGTGGCGAACAGCAGCGGGTGGCCATCGCGCGGCTTCTTCTTCAGGATCCCGAGATAATCCTGGCAGACGAGCCCGTTGCTTCTGTCGACGTCGCCTCCGCCCAGAAGATAATGGAGATATTTCAGGACCTCAATCAGAATATAGGTAAAACGCTGATCTGCAATCTTCACAATGTTAGCCTGGCCCGAACCTTCTTTGAGCGGGTGCTCGCTCTGTGCAGTGGCAAGATTCTGTTCGATGGATGTCCATCCTGTCTCGATAGAAAGCTGATGAGCAGCATATACACAAAAGAGTGCGAGTGGCTGGAGGAAACTGAGCTGGATGAGACAAGTGTGTGCATCGAAAGGCTGGCAAGGGAGGATGGAGCGTTTGCTCAAGAATGAAAAAGCTAAGGTCTGGGGTAGAAATATCACTGCTCTCATCATCGTGCTTGTCATCCTCTACTGGAGCGGAAAGGGTGCAAAGGTAGACTTCTTTGAGCTTTTTGGAGGTCAGGGCCGCGCCAGCATGGGTAAATTCGTCAAAGGTCTGTTTCCGCCCGATCTGTCATTTAAGTTTCTATCTTCCTTAATCACGCCAGCTCTGGAAACGGCCCAGATGTCAATCTTAGGCGTTGTCCTGGGCGCGGTCATCGCTTTCCCGCTAGCCTTCCTGGCAACGAGAACCTTAAGCAGTAGTCGGACACCCGGGGTGGGATTCTTGAGTCGTTATCTTTTGGGTCATGTTCCTTATGTTGGGGCCAGAAACATTCTCAATTTTATGAGGGCAGTTCCCGAGCTGGTCTGGGCTCTGGTCTTCATCGCTGCAATTGGGCTCGGTCCGTTTGCTGGTGTTCTGGCTCTGGCTGTTCACGGAGCCGGCCTGTTGGGCAAGCTGTACTCGGAAGCGATGGAGGGGGTAAATCCTTATCCAGTTGAGGCGGTAAGGGTGATGGGAGGAAACCGATTGCAAGTAGCAAGTTATGCAGTCTTACCTCAAGCTTCGTCTAATTTTGTTTCGTTAACCTTCTATCAATGGGAGTGTAACATTCGCACGGCGACAATCTTAGGGTTTGTCGGAGCAGGGGGCATCGGCCAGCGAATCGACATCGCCATGCGTCTCTTCCAGTACAACGAGGTCTTGACCTTGATGGCAGTGGTCTTCCTGATGGTATTTATTGTCGACAACCTGAGCAGTCTTTTTAGAAAGATAATAACCCCTTCCATTTAGAAGCACATATGACTCAAGCCTTTCTTTTTCATCTCCGCATCGCCTGCACTTGACATACCATACCCCCGCACGGTAGAATGAATTTGTCTTTGGGGCCACCCTTGATTTGAGGATTTTGTTGACATATTATGGCAGCAACAAGGGTGCAATGAAAGGAGTTGCCGGTGGATAAAATACTGGTGGGAATTGGTGGGGTTCTGGCCAGTCTTTTTGTTTTGTGGTTCTTTTTCGGCAAGCGGGAGAGGGCTGTCAAAGTGAGAGAAGCCTCTGGCCGGCAGGAGCTTGAGATAGTTGTGGACGGCGGGTACACTCCTGATGTGATTGAGGTCAAAGAGGGTGTTCCGGCCCGTCTTAACTTTTTCAGGAAAGATCCTTCGAGTTGTTTGGAAGAGGTCGTCATCGGAGATTTTAACGTGAAAAAGAGACTCGAGCTGAACGAGAAAACGCTTGTGGAGTTTACTCCTACGGGAAAAGGCGAACACGATTTCAGTTGTGGAATGGGCATGTTCCACGGCAAAATCATTGTTCGCTAAACGCTGGGGGTTGGTGTGAAGAAGAAAAAGGTTGATCTGGCCATAGGTGGCATGCACTGCGCCACCTGCGCAGTGACAGTTGAAAAGACTCTTTCTGACACAAAAGGGGTGGACAAAGCCACGGTCAATTTCGGTACCGAGAAGGCGACCATCCAATATGATGAGGACGTGACCACCCTTGAGAATATCAAAAATGCGGTGGAGGGTCTTGGCTATGAGCCACGCGTAGCCGCAGAGACCAAAGATGTTGTTGACAGAGAAAAGGAAGCGAGAGAGAAAGAGATCAGAGATCAGTGGAACAAGTTTCTTGTCAGCGCTCTCTTAAGCATTCCCATCTTCATCGGAAGTTTTCCTAACTGGTTTTCCTGGCTTCCCAGGTCTTTTCTTGACTATCTTTCCAGTCACTACACACTGCTAATTTTGGCCACTCCTGTCGAGTTCTGGGCAGGCTGGCAGTTTCATCGGGGCGCTTACAAGGCGGCACTTCATCGAATCGCCGACATGAACACGCTCATATCCGTTGGTACCCTGGCCGCTTACGGCTACAGCGCAGTTGTTACCTTTCTCCCCCATACTGTCAGTGTAGCTGGGAGAGCTTCCGTGTACTACGACACTGCTGCCATCATTATTGCCCTGATTATCCTGGGAAGATACCTGGAGGCGCGGGCCAAGGGTCAGGCATCCGAAGCGATTAAGAAGCTCGTCGGATTGCAGGCAAAGACAGCTCGGGTCATCAGGAACGGCCAGGAGGCCGACATCCCAGTGGAGGATGTGATCATCGGCGATGTTGTTCTGGTTCGTCCGGGAGAGAAGATAGCTGTAGACGGCGTGGTAATCGAGGGAGAATCCAGCATCGATGAGTCTATGATTACCGGGGAGAGCATTCCTGTTGATAAGAAAGTAGGCGATGAGGTAATAGGGGCGACCATCAACAAGGCTGGTGCATTTAAATTTAAGACAACGAAGGTCGGTAAGGATACGGCATTGGCGCAGATCGTCAAGTTGGTTCAGGAGGCTCAGGGATCAAAGGCTCCTATTCAGCGGCTGGCAGACACTGTTACCGGTTATTTCGTGCCCATTGTTACCATTATCGCCATCCTCACCTTTACCGTCTGGTATATCTTCGGACCTGCGCCGTCTCTCACTTTTGCTCTGATTAACTTTGTAGCCGTTCTCATCATCGCCTGTCCCTGCGCTCTGGGTCTGGCTACACCCACAGCCATTATGGTCGGCACTGGTAGGGGAGCAGAGAGGGGTATCCTCATAAGGGGTGGTGAGACCCTCGAAAAGGCTCTGGAAACCAATGCCATTATTTTGGACAAAACGGGAACAATCACCAAAGGGCAGCCTGAGGTTACCGACATAATGGTCGCTCCGACCAAAGAATCTGAGCCTGGTAGCCGAGGCATCTTGCCTCGGTCTACTGAGGCGGTATTATTCTATGCGGCCAGCGTTGAACGAAACTCCGAACACCCGTTGGCCCAGGCTGTGGTGGAGAAGGCTAAGGCGGAGGGTGTCGAGCTCGCCGAGCCCAGAGATTTTCAGGCTATTCCGGGACACGGAGTCAGAGCCGAGGTCGATGGCAACAAAATCCTCGTCGGCAACGTCAAATTGATGACGGATAACAAGATCGACCTATCGGTTTTCGGTAAGGATAGAGAACGTCTGATGGCAGAGGGCAAAACGCTGATGTTTCTGGCCATGGACGGGCAAGCGCAGGGAATTATTGCCCTGGCCGACACACTAAAAGAGGGTGCTAAGGAAGCTATCGACGCTTTGAAGAATTTGGGATTAGAGGTCATCATGTTGACAGGAGACAATAGGAAAACGGCAGAGACTATCGCTAAACAGGTAGGGATAGAGGAGGTTTTGGCGGAAGTTTTGCCGGAGGACAAGGAGAAAGAGGTAAAGAGACTTCAAGGTCAAGGGAAAGTAGTGGCCATGGTTGGTGATGGCATAAACGACGCGCCGGCCCTTGCTCAGGCGGATGTGGGTATAGCCATCGGCACGGGCACCGACGTGGCCATCGAAGCCTCTGATATAACTCTGGTTGGCGGTGATGTGAGGTTCGTCGCCACTGGTATTCGGCTGAGCAAAGCCACTATGCGCAAGATCAAGCAGAATCTTTTCTGGGCATATTTCTATAACACCGCTTTCATCCCTGTGGCGGCGGGAGTTCTCTATCCATTCTTCGGTATTCTTCTCAACCCTGTTTTTGCTGCTCTGGCCATGGCCTTCAGCTCCGTCTCCGTAGTGACAAACTCTCTGCTCCTGAGAAGATTCAAAGGATAGGTAGACGGGAGGTGGTCTACTTAGGAAACAAATATCGTGCACCAGTTTTTTGGGGAGTAACGGCGGCTATACTATTGCTACTTTTCTATGGAGTCGTCAATACGGTGGCTTCGCGTTCCTTTCCTCACGCCCTGAGTGAGCTTCGACGGCTCTGGCCCTGGTTGTTGCCCCTTTCGGCTGGCTTCGGGACCCAAATTGGCATGTTTGTTTACATCAGGAAGGGTCTTCATCTAGTGGGAAAGGCTGCACCGGGAGCAGTCGCCGCGGCGGGAGCGGGCACGGGCACTTCAACTG
>JBAQMN010000179.1:0-2694 GCA_049302895.1 Actinomycetota bacterium
CCGATAGTGACTCCGCCACCGCTGGCCGCCGGGGTTCGAGCGTCGCCTCTGGCCCGAAGGGTGGCCGAAGAACTCGGCATCGATCTGACAAAAGTTAAAGGCACAGGCCCTGAAGGGCGGATTACCAAGGAGGATGTAGAAAGAGCAAGGCAGGAAGTACCGTCGCCGGTTGCCGTGGGAGCTCCGCCCGGAGTTGAGCTGGAAGAGCTGTCTCCCATGCGCAAAGCGATCGCCAAAACGGTGATCCAGAGCAAGACCGAGATCCCTCATTTCTACGTAACCGTCGCCGTTGACATGACTGAAGCTGTAAAACTCAAAGACAATCTGGAGAGTTCATTTCAAGCCGCCGGCAAGAAACTCACTTATACGCATCTGCTCGTCAAGGCGGCGGTGATGGACATCAAAGAATTTCCCGCCTTCAACTGGTTTTATAGAGACGGAAAGGTACAGAAAAATAAGGACGTCAACATAGGTGTGGCGGTTGCGGTGAAGGACGGGCTCTTGATTCCGGTTATCAAGAACTGCGAGAAGCTGTCCCTGGAGGACATTGCTGACCAGGAGAATCAACTGGTGGTCAAGGCCCGCTCCGGTCTTCTCGCTGCCGGTGACTTGACTGGGGGAACGTTCACTATTTCCAACGTGGGCATGCTCGATGTGGAGCACTTCCAGGCGATCATTTATCCGCCCCAGAGCGCCATATTGGCGGTCAGTTCCATTAAAGACAAGCCGGTCGTCAAGGACGGGCAGATAGTAGTGGCCAAGATGATGAACGTAACCATCTCGGTCGATCACAGGATTCTGGACGGGGCCCTGGCTGCGCAGTTTTTGGACGAACTGAAAAAAACACTCGAAAACCCGAACACACTGGTTTCCTGAGGAGGGATCCAAATGGCCTCAAATAATCAGTTTGACGTCGCCATAATCGGCGGAGGGCCCGGAGGGTATACAGCGGCCTTTCGCGCCGCCCAGTTAGGCATGAACGTTGCGCTGGTTGAGATCTTTAAGTTAGGTGGCGTCTGCCTCCACGCCGCCTGCATCCCTTATAAGGCTCTTCTGGAAAACGTCAGGGTAATAAACCTTTTCAGAAGAAGAGAAGAGTTCGGAATCACCGGTGGTGGTGAGGAAATAGACTTTGGGAAGATCATGGACAGGAAGAACAGCGTGATCAATCGCCTCCACGAAGGGCTTCAGCTCCTTGTCAAAAAGAATGGTGTGACCTATCTGGAAGGGCTGGGAAGCCTGACGGCGGCGGATAGAGTGCGCGTACGAAATTTGAAGACCCGAAGCGAACAGGAAATCGCAGCCAAAAACGTCATTGTGGCCACCGGCTCAAAACCAAAGTTCATTCCGGCCTTCGCCGCCGATGGTCAGAGGATTCTCTTCAGCGACCACATTGTTGATCTGAAAGAAGTACCGAAATCCCTGGCCATACTGGGTGGAGGTCCCATCGGGGTTGAGACCGCCACCGTCTTTAACGCGCTGGGCACCGAGATAACTATCCTCGAAGCAATGCCTCGAATAATGATTAACGAGGATGAGGAGATTTCATTTGAGCTGGCCCGCCGCCTAAAGGAAAAGGGGATAAACGTAATTACGGAAGCTAAGGTCAGCGGGGTTCAAAAGATGGACGACAGTGTGAGGCTCCAGTTTACGGATGCGGCGGGGAGGGAAAACGCCTTGCCTGCGCAGAAGTTCCTGGTGGCGATCGGACGCGACGGGCTGGTGTCCGGGCTCGGACTTGAGAATCTTGGCGTAGAGGTCGAGCGGAACTTTATTAAGGTAAATGAGAAGATGCAGACGAATGTCCCCGGTGTTTATGCCATCGGAGACGTGGTCGGTCCACCTCTGCTGGCTCACAAAGCGGCTGCCGAGGGGATTCTCGCTGTTGAAACCATGACTGGAATGGACAGCCCGCGGGTCGATTACAACAAGATTCCCCACTGCACCTACTGCGAACCGCAGGTGGCTAGCATAGGCTTGAGGGAGGACGAGGCCAAGGAGAAGAAGGGATACGATGTTAAAGTGGGCCGGTTCTCCTTTAAGATCAGCGGAAAGGCCCTTTGTGAGGGGGAGGAGGACGGCTTTGTCAAGATCGTGTCCGATGGAAGAACCGGTGAACTGTTAGGTGCCCACATGATCGGCCACGAGGTTACCGAGCTCGTCATGGAGTGCTCCGAGGCGATGTTTGCTGAGAACACCCTATACGAGCTGACGAGGGCGATCTATGCTCACCCCACTCGCTCCGAAGCGATAAAGGAAGCGGCCCTCGACGTCAACAAAGAAGCAATAAATAAATAAGACTGAAGGAATACGTAGGGGCGGACGTCTCTGTCCGCCCGCAGAAGGGCCGACACAGAGGTCGGCCCCTACGAGGCGCTCGAGAATAAGTGCATATGGTAGTTTTTGATCTCGGCGAAATTGGATACTGGAAAGCATACAAGCTGCAAGAACAGCTGGTTAAGCGGAAAATAGCTGACGTTGGAGAAGATTATCTACTCCTCCTAGAGCACTTCCCGGTTTACACTATCGGAAGGGGTGGCGTCGGAATCAATTTGCCCCACGCAGGGATTCCAATCTTCCGGGTAAATCGTGGTGGCGGTGTTACCTACCACGGCCCTGGTCAACTCGTTGGCTATCCCATAATAGACCTGAGACGTCATGGTCGCGACATCCATCTTTATATCCGAAAACTGG
>JBAQMN010000180.1:0-1916 GCA_049302895.1 Actinomycetota bacterium
GTGCATGGCCATACAGTATTCGTCTCATTGAGTAATTTAATTGGAGGGAGGATGAAGAAATGAAAGCGCGTGCAATGGTCATTGTCATAGCGGTAGTCCTGGGGCTTATCGCTGTTATTGGGGTCGCCGCATACGTGGGCCGTGTCAAGTCGCAGGTAGCCGACGAGGGTCGCCGGGTTAATGTGGTAGTGGCCGAAAAGGAGATCACTGCCGGAACCAGTTTTGACGATTTGCTGAAGAACAACATGATAAAGGTGCGGAGCATTCCGAAGCGTTATGTGGCCTCAGATGCGGTCTATGCCCCCTGGCAGGTCAAGGGCAGGATAACAAAGGCGTATATCGGAAAGGGTGAACAGTTGACTCAGAACAGGTTCGAGTCTTCTCTCAAGACCGCTGCCATAAACCTGCGGATATCGGAAAGCATGAGGGCGGTGGCCATTCCTTTTGATGAGGTAAAAGCGGTCGCGGGAATGATAATTCCGGGAGACAAGGTTGACGTGGTGGCCACTTTCGACAAGGAAATCGCCGGCACTGACACGACACGGATCATATTGCAGAATGTTGAAGTGTTGAGCGTCACAGGCAGCGAGTCTGTTACAACCCAGGGAGGGAAGCCAGGAGTTGCTGCTGCCTCCAGCTCACAAACCTCGAGCGTAAAGAAGACTATTGTCCTGGCAGTATCGGCTACCGATGTTGAAAAGCTTATCTTCGCTGAGAAGAAAGGAAGCGTCTGGCTGGCTTTGGTGCCGACCAAGGCAAGTACAGTTCAGACGAGCGGCCAAACTATCAACAGTGTCCTAAAGTAGGCGAACGGAAGAGGTGGACGATAATGATACGTCTCGTTATCGCTGACGAAAACGTCAAGTTCATTGAGTTAACTAAAGATAAACTTAAAGGGCTGAAAGGGTTACAGATATTGGCGCGAGTGACGAAGCCCGACGAGCTCAGGCCTACGCTCAAAGAGTATCCGGCGTCTGTGTTGCTCTTCGGTCCGAGTTGGGCAAAGCGATCCTCCCTGGCGACTGTAGAAGAGATTTCGGTAAGCTTCCCCAACATCAGCGCCATCCTCATCGCGGATTCTCTGTCAACGGAGCTCCTTCGCGAAGCGATGAGGGCTGGGGTCAAAGATGTTCTTCCGCGAACTGTCGAACCCAGAGATCTGTGCGCCGCGGTGGCCAGGGCCGATGAACTCTCACAGCACTTGAGAGAGTCTTCACATCCGGAGGCAGGAGCGACCTCGAAAGAGGAATCGCTCCAGGCGGGCAAGACAAAAGTTATAACCCTTCTTGGAACGAAGGGAGGAGTAGGCAAAAGCTTCATCGCGGCGAACCTTGCTATCTGCCTGGCTAAGGAGACAAGAAAAAAGGTTATTCTTCTCGATCTCGATCTTCAGTATGGAGACATCCCGGTGATTCTCAAACTGTTTCCTAAGCATACCATATACGACGTCGTGGACAACGTTGATCGCCTGGACGCGGAGATGATGAGAAGTTTTTTGACTGCGCACAGTTCAGGCATTTCAGTCCTGGCTTCACCCTTAGAGCCCCGGTTGGCCGACGCCATATCCGAAGCCCACGTGCGCAAGATTATCAAAGTGTTAAAGAGCATGACCGATTATTTGGTTATCGATACGTCTGCCAACCTCGACGACAAGGTCCTGGCAACGGTGGCCGAGAGCGACGATGTTTTTGTCGTGGCCAGCATGGACGTTCCCAGTGTCAAGAACGCCAAGCTTGCTTTGCAGGCTCTGGAGCCGGATTTGCTGGCGCAAAACGGGCAGAGTGCACGTCTGATCCTCAATCGCTCGGACAGCAGGGTTGGGCTGGAGAGCGAGCACGTCGAGGAGGCTCTCAAAACAAGAATATATGCTTCTGTTCCCAGTAGCAGGCAAGTTCCGTTATCTGTAAATAGAGGTG
>JBAQMN010000181.1:0-3125 GCA_049302895.1 Actinomycetota bacterium
CGCAATCGATCTCAGGAGACACCTCGCACTTGCCATTCTTGGAGCCGCCGCACGGCCCGTTAAGCATGCTCTTAGAGCACCTGACAACAGGGCAAATGCCGCCGGTCTCGTCCAGAATGCAATCGCCGCAGGCGCCACAGTATTCTTTAAAAACGCGGTCGGCGCTGTGGCTACCGATCATCATTGTGTTTATGCCTGGGAGGATTCTAACCTTTGGAAAAGTCTCTGCCATCGTTTGAACCCCTACCCCGCAAGCAAGAGACAGGACAGCATCCGACCAGGCGACGTTGGCCTCAAGACCCTTTACAAACTCGATCTCGCACTGTCTAAGAACTGTTTGTTGTCGGATTTCTATTTCGCGCCCATCTTTTTTTAGAGCGAGTTTGATCGTCGAGGCAAGTTCAGAAACCTCTCTGGCTCCCCCGGCAAACGAAATGGTGACACAGGTACCGCAACCTGCAATAAGAAGCTTTCTCGCGCCCCCTATCATATCCAGTATTTCTTCCAGGCCCTTGCGCTCGCCAACAATCATGCAATCTTCTCCCTCAAGGTAAGTGATTCCTCGCTCTGACCGGCTTCGCGAAGAATTTCTTTCGCTCTGGCCACCCTTTCTCTGGCCCACTTGTAGCCATCCCAAAAAGAACATCTCTCATCTGGACACCCCGCGATGACAATCCTTTCTGCCCCTAGCTCGTAGGCTTTTAGAACTGTCGCAGTGCTAAGATGGGCCAGGCAACGGACTCCGACTCGCTTCCAATCGTCACCCAGGTTTTCTCCATCTTCGAAGAATAAGCGGTTTTGGCAATAAAACTCGATCTTCTTGGAGATAGCCAGAGCCGACTCTACGTCAGCCAGCAAGCTTTTCTCCTGATCCTTTCTAAAATCAATGGCCATAGCCGGGCACTCAGTAATACATATGCCACACGCCTGGCACTCAACCGGACCAATCTCGGCAACTCCGTCCTCTCCGATGACGGGGATCTTGTATGGACATACCCTCACGCAAGTCAAACAGGCCACGCATAAATCCTTGTTGACAACCGCGCCAGCCCCACAAGAGAGACACCTAAGAGCCTCTCTTGCTGCGTCTTTTTTGTCGAATCCTGCCTCATATATGTCAAAATCGCCCAGCCGATCCTCACGAGATCGAACTTCTTGGGCTATTCTATCTCGCTTCTTGATATGCTCCTTGACCCTCTCTGTGAGATCTGACAGTGCCTCTGCCTTCTCGCTGGGGATTACCTTATCACAGAGATATCCGTGTACCTTAGCAGCCACCATATGTCCACTGCTAATCGCCCCAACCACGCTCCCCGGCCCCTCTTTAACATCACCAGCCAAGAATACACCATCCATCTTTCCCTCTAAGACTGCCTGGCCGCCAGCACCAAGAAAAGCCGGGTCATGTGTCTGTCCAACGGCGACAATAACTGTATCGGCATCGACAACAAATTCAGACCCCGCGATTGGGATTGGACGCCTCCGTCCGCTCTCATCGGGTTCGCCTAACTCTGCCCTGATGCATTCGACACCGGTCACCTCTCCATCGCTGCCCTTAAGGTGCTGTACCATGGCCAGATAGTTGAACGCGACCCCTTCTCTTTCTGCCTCTTCAATCTCCATCTCTCTAGCCGGCATCTCAGCGCGGCCACGTCGGTAGAGAATAGAAACCTTCTTTACTCCCAATCTTAGAGCGCTCCGGGCCGCATCGATCGCTACATTACCGCCGCCGATAACCACTACTCGCTCGCCAATCCAGGGCCGTATGCCTTCGCTAATTGCCCGCAGGAAAGGAATAGCCATTTGAACAGAGCTCCAGTTAGACGGAAAGTCAGGAAGATTCTGGCTCAAAGGAAGACCCGAAGCAACAATCACTGCATCAAATCGTCTCTTAAGGTCTGCCAGGGACAGGTCGCGACCAATCTCCTGGCCGAGCAATATTCTCACTCCTGAAGCCTCAATTGCTTCAATGTCGATAGCAAGAGCCTCGCGGGGCAGACGATACTTAGGTATAGCCAGCAAAAGCATCCCGCCTGCCTGCTTCTCCTTCTCCAGAACTGCGACCTCGTACCCAAGCTGGGTGAGATCTAGGGCGGCCGTCAGGCCAGCGGGACCGGCCCCGACAACTGCAACCTTCTGTCCGTTCGCCGACTTTTCCCCGCTCTTGGTCCTTAAGGCTTGGCTTCTGCCGTAATCGCCCGCGGCCCTCTTGATGGCCATGATGGATACCGCTTGATCGACAACCGCCCGTCTGCACTCGCCCTCACACGGGCGGAAGCAGATGTATCCGCAGACCGACGCGAACGGGTTGGTTGCCCTCGCAACCTCAAGTGACTCTGCGAACTTTCCTCTGGCCGCCAGAGAGACGTATTCCTGAACATCAGTTAATATGGGGCAAGCCGCCTGGCAGGGCGGTACAATCATCTTCAAAGCCATCGAACTACTCCCTTAACTTAAGCTCCATGCCTTAAGAAACGCCGGCAAATCTCCAGCTTCCCTGGGGCCAACTATTACATTCCATCCGTCTCCAAGTTCATCTTCCAACTCCCCGCTAATCTGCGACAGATAACCGGGAATTACCAGCTTGCGGTGTTTAACTTGATCCGCTATACCCGAACTCTTTAGAAACGGAGCAATCTTCTCCGGGACAAACTTTCCGGCCGCCCAGGCCGTCATGACCGAGAGCCCCTCCACATCCATGACACAGAGCCAGCTCGGCACGCGGCTCGCCTCCGCCTCGCCGGAAACAATAAAGTAAGTCAGAGAGAAATTGGTGGTTATAAGCACCGGTGAGGTGTCTTTGGGCTGCCCAATGCTGTAAACTCCCTGCTTGACCTGCATAGGACGTTGCGGATCGGTGTAGATGTTTTGCCTTAAGACAAACAGCGGGAAGGCTTTGTGTGGCGCAAGGTCGCGCAGGACAATAATGCTCCCATATTTCATTGTATAAATTCCCGCCGCGATGGCCTCCATTGTTTCGTCCTCCGTCTCCTCGCCCGGAAAGACCACCGTGGGATAACCCAGGGCGCGAACCTTCTTTAGGAGCGCGCTTCTTCTCATAAACACGAGATTTTGAAGCGTGTCTTTTACGTTTCTTGTGCCTGGATCAAGAACCAGGTCTTTGA
>JBAQMN010000182.1:0-2275 GCA_049302895.1 Actinomycetota bacterium
TCATAAACTTGCAAACTGCATCATGCAAGTCGCTCAGGTATTCAGGGACGCTCATCCTCTTGACCTGGCCATGTGCTGTCATTGCGAGCCCCGCCAAAAACAGCGAACTGTGCGGACCTAAAGGTCCGCCTCTACAAAACCCTGTAGAGGTCGACCTTTAGGTCGACTCTATTCTATGAGACTAATGTCAATACGTTTATGCCTGGCACTATCTGTCATTGCGTGGCAATCTCACAGGACACCCAAGCAACTACTTTGAATGAAGATGTTTGTAAATTATTTCAGCTAATTTGTTAGAGAGGCCTGGTACAGCTTTGATTTGGTCGATGGTGGCTCTGGAGATAGCGTCGGGAGAGCCGAAGTGCCGGAGGAGAAGCTTTTTTCTTGCCTCCCCGACTCCCGGTATCTCGTCGAAAACGGAGGCAATCATGGCCTTTTCTCGCAGGCCTCGGTGATAGCCGATGGCAAAGCGGTGAGCCTCGTCCCTCAAGTGCCTGATCAGGTTGAGAGCGGGAGAATCCATGGGCAACGCCATGGGTTCGGGCCTTCCCGGAACATAGATTTCCTCCTCCCTCTTTGCCAAAGCTATCACCGGAATTTCCTTGATCCCCAGATCCTCGAGGGCTTTTAGAGCCGCAGAGAGCTGCGGCTTTCCGCCATCGACCACCAACAGATCGGGCCGGGCGGCAAATCTCTCCTCGGGTATGGGAAGGGTAAGATGATGAAGCCTCCTCTTAAGAACCTCAACCATGGAGGCAAAATCGTCCTGACCCTCCACCCACCTGATTCTGAACTTGCGGTAATCGCTTCTTCTGGGTTCTCCGTCCGCGAAAACCACCATGGAACCGACCGTCTCATGTCCCCTGAGAGTTGAGATATCGAAGCACTCAATACGGTGCGGAATGGAGGGAAGATTCAAATCCCTCTTCAACTCGGCCAGCAGCCAGGCGGCCTGCCTGGTCTTCTCTTTTCCTTTAATCTTATACAGTTCGTACGAGTACTTTGCATTGGTCATGGCCATCTCGACCAGGTCTTTCTTCTCGCCCCTGAGGGGTACGACCAACCTCATCTTTCCGCCTCGCCTCTCCATAAGCCAGCTTTCTATCAGATTTTTCTCTCCGACCGCCTTCGGCAACAGAATCTCCGAAGGAATCGCCTCCGCCTCGGCATAAAACAGCTTGACAAAGGAAGTCAGGGCATCCCCTTCCACCTGTCCCCTCTCCAGTGTGTAGCCCCGGCTCCCGATGAGCCTCCCGCCGCGAATAAACAAAACTCGGGCGTAGACCTCATCTTCCTCCTCGACTATGCCGATGACATCCCTGTCTTTCCTGTTCACAGAGACAACTTTCTGGCCCTCCAAAACGTGTCTGGTTGCCTCGATGCGATCTCTCAGGCGGGCAGCCCTTTCAAAGTCTAAATTATCGGCAGCCTTTTTCATCTCCTTCTCAAGATCATCGATGATGCTCGTGTCCCGTCCCTCCAAAAAATCAATCACGCGGTCGATGACCCTCCGGTATATTTCTCTGTCGATGGCTGCACTCCCTGGCGCGAAACCCCATTTTACGTGGTAATCCAGATAGGGAGAGGGAGCCGGCCGCTTAGGTCTGGTTTTGGTGTAGGTTCGGATCGGAAATATGCTCCTCAGGGTGTCCAGGGTTTTCCTCAAAGCATAAACTTTCGTATAAGGACCAAAATAGCGGGTTCCCTTCCTGTGCAGTTCACGGGTCACATAGGCTCGCGGAAATTCATCCTCATAGGTAATGGCCAGGTACGGGTAGCTTTTATCGTCCCTCAGATCCGTATTGTAGGGCGGGCGATGCCGTTTGATCAGATTGTTCTCAAGGATGAGTGCTTCCACCTCGTTGTCGGTGACAAAGAAATCAAAGTCGGCAACCTTGTCCACCATCACCTGGATTTTTGGAGACTCTACGTGGACTTTATGAAAGTAGGAAGACATTCTTTTTTTAAGGGAGCGAGCCTTGCCGATGTAAAGAACCCGGCCCTCCGCATCCTTAAAGAGATAGACGCCGATTTTGTCAGGCACCTTCTTTAACTGTTCCATTATCCAATCAGCTATCATAGCAGTCTCCTATTTAATTATACCGCTCTCTTCGCCAGAACTTTTTCCTGCGAAGCCAGTTTGTTGCCAGAAAAGGAAGGGTGGACAGAGACCCCGCCTTGGGCGGGGCGGGCGTCCGCCCCTACACAGAAACACGTAGGGGCCGACCGCTGTGTCGGCCCGCTCCCATGGATTCTTGCGAGCAGAGGCCAGGTC
>JBAQMN010000183.1:0-3099 GCA_049302895.1 Actinomycetota bacterium
CGGTAGACCCACTATTCGCAAGCCGAAGCGTAGCGGTTACTTCTTCTCCGGGCGCCCAGTTTGCGGGGGAATTCCAGGTCCCAGATGCTCCATCGGCCCACGCATCAGGGTTACTATCGTTAAGCACTAAATTCAGCGTCCCAGCTGTGAAGGTGTTGGCGTTGGAGGTCCCGGTGTCACTAAAGTAAGCAAACGTCCCCAGGCCGATGAGCATGGCTGCCAGTGCAATGACCATCAGGCTGCTTAGTATTTTGCGTGTCATATGTATTCACCTCCTTTCTTAGACGAATTTCTCCGCTATCTGCTCTTTTCTGAAAACACGTCTGATTATCTCTGCCAAGTCGTTAATGGCTGCTCCCTTAACCACATAGGTGCTGGCCCCTGCCCTTTTCCCTTCGGCGACGTAGTCCGGATCATCATAAATACTGAGCAGGATGACAGCCGTCTCTGGATGCTTTTCTTTTAGCTGCCGCGTCGCCTCGAGTCCGCCCATGTTGGACATTTCGACGTTCATTATGACTATGTGGGGAGAAAGTTCCGTGACTCGCTCTTTGGCTACCGAACCGTCCTCGGCTACTCCCACCACCTCGATGTCTTCTTCAAGGTTAAGAAGTGTCGGTAACTCCTCTCGAACGATACGGCTATCATCGACGACCAGCACGCGAATTGTGGGCATCGCCTCCCCTTTACCTGAGCACCTCCCTGTAGGGTATTAAAAGTAAACGGGAATTAAACCCGCTCTTAGAGTGAATTTTGGTAATAAAAAAGAGTGATTTTTGAAATCACTCAAAAGTATGATTTATGCAGCCAGGTTTATTGGATTAAACCTTTACGGAGGGCATAGAGGGCAGCCTGGGTTCGATCCTCTCGACCAAGCTTTCGTAGGATGTGAGAGATGTGAGTTTTTACAGTGTTCAGACTGATGTAAAGAGTCTTAGCAATAGCTTTATTATTGAAACCTTCCCCCAAAAGTTTCAATACCTCAAGCTCACGCTGGGTTAAATCGGAAGCCAACCGGCCTCCTTGTCCCAGCTTCTTGGAAAGCTCTCTAAATCTTCCACTTATTTTCGCAGCCACAGCGGGATGAAAGAAGGACTGACCTTGACAGACAGCCTGGGTCGCCTTAATCAAATCGGTCGATGAGAGATCTTTTAACACGTAACCCGAGGCGCCCGCCTCGATGGAGGAAAAAATCTCTTTGTCATCATTAAAAGTGCTAAGAATGAGGACTTTCGTTTGAGGCGAAAAGGATTTTATTTCTCGAGTAGCCTCGACCCCGCCCATCTGAGGCATCTTTGCATCCATAAGAACAATATCGGGATTAAATCTCTTAGCCATGGCCACCGCCTCGTGACCATTTCGGGCTTCTCCCACAACAACGAATTTCTCTCCCAGCAGTGCTTTGAGTCCTCTTAAAACCACTTCGTGGTCATCGGCAATTAAGATGCTTGCGGGCATAGCTTCATCTATCTCCTAACTTCTCCCAATAAGGGAAGGGTTACTTTGATTGTTGTGCCAGACCCTGGCTGTGACAGAATATTCAAACTTCCGTTAAGACTGGCTACTCGCTCCTCCATGTTGGCCAATCCCATCCTGCCCTCTCTAATGGCTTCGGGAAGTATTTTAGAAACATCAAAACCCTTGCCATCATCGTTGATGATAAGAGTGACTTCATCCTCATCGTAGCCCAGCTCGACTTGAACCCGTCGCGTGTCTGCATGCTTCAAAGTATTAGCCAAAGATTCCTGAACAATGTGGTAAAGACATCTTTCAGCTTTGACCCCTAAACTTTTTTCCGTTCCCGCCATCCGCCACTGACAAGAAAGGTTATTGATCCGTCCAAACTCCTTTACGTAGCGCTGAATAGCCGCAGCCAGCCCTCTCTTCTCGAGATCCTCGGATTTAAGACTAAAGATATAACAACGAATCTCTTTCAGGCTTTCGTCAGCCTGCCTTTCAAGCATCCTGAGCTTTTTCCGAACCGTTTCCGGTTCCGTAGACAGGAGTTTACGACACACTCTAAGCTGCAATCCTATGCCGAACAAAGATTGAGTGATCCCATCGTGCATCTCTTGGGCGATCCTATTCCGCTCGTCGGCAATGGTCAGCCTTTGAGTTAGCTCGTGAAGCCTGGCGTTTTCGACGGCGAGTGCTGCCTGATCTGCTAATAGTTCCAAAAAGCTCGCGTCTTCTTCGTCGAAATCATCAGCAACCCTCCTCCCCACAAACATAACCCCTATTCGCTTTTTACCAGGAGTGATAAGCTGGCTGGATAAGAAGGATTTGATACGCTGACTGATGTTTTCTGGTTTAAGGCTTTCTCTTAAAGTGGGTGGAGATTTTTCTAAGGCCTCGCTCTCCTCTGAGCTGAACCCCTTCAGAGCCCTAACTGAAAGCGAACCCGTTTCCTCATTAAGAAGAAAGACGCCACCAAAGTTGGCTAAGAGCCCCTTGACGGCTGTGTCCAAAAGCGCCCCTAAGACTTCGGGGAGAACCAAACTACTACAAATTATTTTGCCCGCTTCCTGCAGTAGTGAAAGTTTAGCCCCAAGAGTCATTTTGTGCGTCCTTCTTCGTAAATTAGACGCATTTAGGCAGCGCCCATATTTTAAGAGAGTGTTAATTTACCATAAATAATCGAAAAATGCAAATTTTAAAAATCAAAACAAGTTATTATTTTCACTTTATTTTATTTCGGAGGGTTCTAATGCCTGCGATTCGGACTTCCACCGTGTCGCCCACTTTCATGGAGCCTACGCCAGGAGGAATTCCCATCATGACAACGTCACCGGGAAGAAGAGTCATCACGTGAAGGGGTCGTGAAGGGGTCGAGTCTTGTATTTTAGCATTTTCACCGGCGGCACATGCACAAAAGGGGTCAGAGTGATTTTTGGTAATTTCTCATCTAAATCACTCTGACCCCTTTTACTATAGTATATCGTTATCGGCTATTTCTTACCATCGCTTGTGAGAGGGAATGTTAGATAAAAGAACCAGCGGTGTAGTTGCTGACCTGGACACTATTAGATGATTCTCATTGGTTCAATGAGGCTAAATTGTATGCAGATACGAGTTGTAAGATTTTCGGGGGCAGGTCAA
>JBAQMN010000184.1:0-2447 GCA_049302895.1 Actinomycetota bacterium
TTTTTAGAAGATTAATACGTGCTTGCTTTCTTTTATCAACTTCGCCAGGTCTAGTAGGGTAGTTACCTCAATGTTGTCGACCAGTTCCTCGTTGGTCAGACCCTTCATTTCCGTGCAGGTGCGACAAGCGCTCACCTTTACACCCATATGGATGAGTTCCTGGAGTTTTGCTGCTGAGTCTAACTCTTTGAGCTTCTCAACCGGCTGTTGTCCTTTCTTCCCAGCGTAGACCCCATCATCAAGCAAAAAGATCTCCACCTTTTCATCGACTCCGATTAGACCTGCCGCAATACGCAGCCCGTTCCAGGTCTTCATGCTGTCCGGACCCTCATTTAGAATCACTGTCGTTTTTTCCATAAACCCTCCTTTAAGCAACAACCTGAAGTAAAATAAGAATATTTAATCTAGGTTATTAATAAACACTATAACTTGCGAGGGCAGATCATTCAATCCAAAAATGGAGAATAAGTTGGGATGTGTCCCTATTATTTAAAAGGAGATTCGAGGGGAAGAGCGTTTGTAATTCTGGTTGACAGTGATACTATTGGTTTGTCATGGCCGAGAAGATAAATACGATAATCGTGTCTGATCTCCACATTGATACATGGGACCAGTCGAGAAAGTTGAAGGGTAAAACCAAGGAAAAGCACTTTCTGGACTTTTTGGAACACAAGGCGCCGACTACAAGGTTTCTGTACATTGGCGGTGATCTCTTGGATCTGCCTCCTGAGCGGGGAAGGGACGCTTTTCCTACCGGTGGAGCCGTCGACCGGGTATTAGCAAAACTCATTGAATTGAGTAGGGAGCCTGACACCTTTGTCGTCTATTTAATCGGTAATCACGACATCGGGCTCTCCGGACTCCGCGTTAATCGCAGCTTTGAGACACCGTGGCTGGGTCGGATCGCCATCGCCTATCCCCACGTTTATATCGACACTCCAAAAGAGGGTATTCTTTTGGAGCACGGGCATTTCTATGATCCCACGCTGGCGATCTATGCAGGAGATTTGCTGTGGACTACGTACTTTGGTGAGGCTCGCGAACAACCTTTTGTTCACATTTCTTCGAGTCTCGTTCGCTCACTCCAGAGACGAGACTCGGTGACGGGCGAAAAGATATGGAAGGCTGGCGAGCTTAAACCGATTCCTCGGCCACCGGTGGGGTGTCGCGGTCAGATAAAGGAGCTGATCAAGCGGATGATTCGTCGTCCTCCAACAGTTATTGAGGAGGTATATAAACCTTTTCACTGGCGGGAGGAGGCTAAAGAGGTACTCGACGAGTATAACGAAACTGTTAGTTCAGACCAGCGAGCAAGGACAATGGTCTTTGGGCATACACATCGGCCTGACAAATACGTCTGGGATACCGGGGAGCAATACTTCAACTCCGGGGACTGGAGCGGTGACACCCCGCATTCAACCTATCTTGAAATCGATAAAGATGGGAACATCTTTGACCACGACTGGATCAAAGAATTATGAAAGGGTTGAAACTTCACTTTCTTTTATAAAGGCATCTACGAGAGGGAGTCCTTTTTCTCGCGTGGAGATGCCATTATTCTTGAATCTTCCATTTTTTATCGAGCCAGCCACTCCGCAGAACGGACACGTCAATCCGGCCTTTTGTATAAGAGTTCCTTTTGGGATCTTGGCTCCAAAGTGCGAGGCGCAATTTGTACATTCCACTTTGGCGACATAAATGTCATCCTGACGGTTATTGCGCGAAAAGAATTTTGATATCCTACCTATATTGCTCTCTCTCTTTGTCTCTTTCTCTTTGAGCCCCTGTTCCTGCCTATTCTCTTGAAGCTCTATCTTTCTCTCTCTTTCCTTTACAAGCTCGATCGCCTCTGAGAGGTTTTCAAACGCGTATCTCACAAACCCGTCTGCTTGCCTCAAGAGGTGTAAGATTCTTCCGTCGTAGTCCACATCAAGTCGGTACTGCTCAAGAAGAACTTGCCAGATGTCCAGTACTTTTCCAGGGTTTAGAAAAGAGCGATGAAGCTCCAGGAGTTCCCTTGTTTCTTTTACGTCTTTTTTGAGACTCAAAAGAATCACCTCCAGTAGACAGCCAATCTATGTATCGACAAGTTGTCAGGCAAAACTTTAGGCTGGGGCTCGTTTAAGTTTGACGAGGTGAAAGGCGGTGTGATATGGTTAAGACGTACTCTTTTTCAAGGCGGTTAGCTTGATCAAATACAAGAAAATCTTTGTGGGAAGCTATTGCAATAACAACTGCACTTGCTGTAAGTTTGCCAATAAAGAGAGAACAAGCAGGAGTCTTGCCGAGATTAAGAAGGATCTCAAGAAGTCGGATGGTTGCGATAGCATCGAGCTCATCGGAGGCGAACCGAGTTTAAGAGACGACCTTGACGAGATAGTCAGCTTCGCCAGGGAGAAGAATTTTCGAAGGATCAAGCTAAGAACCAACGGGCGGGCTTTTTTCGA
>JBAQMN010000185.1:0-11806 GCA_049302895.1 Actinomycetota bacterium
GGAGAAAGAAGTATGGGGATGCCGAGGAGAGTTAGAAGGGAACTCAAACGGGGTGGTGCGGCTCCAAAAAAGCCTCGCCGGCCTGTGGGAAAAGTTGCTCCTCTTCCAGCTAAGCGGAGAACAAGTCCCTTAAAATTCTTGCGGGAAGTGAGATCGGAGCTTTCGCGGGTTAGCTGGCCGTCCCGGAGCGAACTCCTTTCGTCTACGATCATGGTTATTGTAGCGGTTCTTATAATTACCGGTGTCGTGTATATTTTCGATTTGGTGTTTGCGAGACTGGTCTCGCTCATTGCGAGATAGTACGGAGGTTGTATGGCAAGGCAAGTTGCAATAGAAGAAAGAAATTGGTATGTGCTGCACACCTACGCTGGGTACGAGAACAAGGTTAAAGCAAATTTAGAAAATCGTATAACCTCCATGGACATGGAGAATAAGATTTTCGACATTGTCATTCCCATGGAAGACGTGGTAGAGATCAAAGGCGGCAAAAAGGTCATCACCCAGAAGAAGGTTTTCCCTGGATACATCATGGTTCAGATGGTTCTCGACGATGATTCCTGGTTTGTTGTTAGAAATACCCCCGGCATCACCGGATTTGTGGGAGCAGGGGCAAAACCCACCCCCCTGAGAAGCGAAGAAGTGGAGAGGATTCTTCACAAGGTCGGCTTCGAAAAACCGAAACCAAAGACAGAGTTCGAGGTGGGCCAGGGTGTCAGAGTGGTAAAAGGCCCCTTCGTGGATTTCAGTGGTACGATTAACGAAATCGATGTCGATAAGGGCAGACTAAAGGTTTTTATCTCCATTTTTGGGCGCGAAACTCCGGTGGAGCTGACTTTTGATCAGGCCGTCAGGCTCTAAATAATGTCAGATGTCAGATGTCAGATGTCAGAATAGTAGAATGTCGGAAGGCATAACTGGCTGTTAATGGGAGGATAGAGTGGCTAAGAAGATTATAGGGGTCATTAAGTTGCACATTCCTGGTGGCCAGGCTACTCCGGCGCCTCCAGTGGGTCCGGCTCTCGGTCAACACGGAGTTAACATCATGGAATTTTGTAAAGCTTTTAATGAAAAGACAAAGGATCAGCCGGGAACGATAATTCCTGTAGAGATAACAGTTTACGAGAACAGATCCTTCACCTTTATAACCAAGACTCCACTGGCGTCACATCTGCTGAAAGAAGCGGCCGGTGTCGAGAAAGGATCGGGCGAGCCCAACAAGACAAAAGTTGCAACCATCTCAAGGGATAAGATCAAAGAGATTGCTGAGAAAAAATTGCCCGACCTCAATGCTGCCGATCTTGAAGGAGCCATTCGTATTATCGAAGGAACTGCCAGAAGCATGGGCATAGAGGTTACCGAATAAGACTGAAGAGCAAGGAAGGTGCAGTGAAGAGAGGAAAGGTATACACAGCGGTAGCTGAAAAGATTGATCGTGAGAAGCTCTATTCTCCGCTTGAGGCCATTCGCCTGATCAAGGATAACAGAGCAGCTAAGTTTGACGAGACTATCGATGTGGCTGTGAAGCTTGGAGTGGATCCTCGCAAGGCTGATCAGCAGGTTAGAGGAACGGTTTTTCTTCCCAACGGAACAGGCCGGAAGGTCCGCGTAGCCGTTTTTGCTCAGGGAGAGAAGATAAAGGAAGCCGAATCCGCCGGAGCCGACCTGGTCGGAAGCCAGGAACTCATCGATGAAGTGGCAAAAGGCAAGACCGATTTCGACGTTGCTATCGCCACTCCTGATATGATGGGCTCTGTCGGAAAGTTAGGAAAGATACTTGGCCCAAGGGGATTGATGCCCAATCCCAAATCGGGAACAGTCACTTTTGAAGTGGCAAAAGCTGTCAAGGATGCCAAGGCAGGGAAACTGGAATATCGTACAGATAAAGCTGGCATTGTCCACCTGATCATAGGGAAAAGTTCCTTCGACGAGAAGGCTTTGATCGAAAATTGCGTGACGGTTCTCGAAGAGATAGTGCGGGCGAAACCTGCCGCCGCGCGAGGGCGATACATCCGAAGTGTCGTGCTTTCTTCGACCATGGGGCCGGGCATAAAAGTGGACCCGGCAAAGATTCGGGAGAGTGACTGAAAGGGAGATAATACTTGGTTAAGCCAGAGAAAGAGGATTTAGTTCAGGATATTAGAAGACGTCTCACCAGCTCTCAGGTAGCGGTTCTTGCTGAGTACAGGGGGCTCACGGCTAATGAAATGGCTGATCTTAGACGGGGCTTAAGGGAGGCAGGAATTGATTTCAAGATTTTTAAAAACACCCTGGCTCGAATCGCGGCAAAGGAGTGTAATCTGGAAGAGTTGGAGGAGTTTCTTACCGGTCCGACGGCTATTGCCTTTGGTTTCGACAATCCCGAGGCCGCGGCCAAGATTGTCGCGAGTTTTTCCAGAGAGCACGAAGCGCTAAAGATAAAGGGTGGAATCTTAAGTGGCGAGGTCATTCCGGCAACCACGATCAAAACTTTAGCCAGTCTACCTTCTCGCGAAGAGCTGCTGGCGAAGCTGGCAGGAAATCTAAATGCACCTATTTATCGCCTGGTCAATGTGCTTTCCAGTCCGATACGGGGATTTGTTAATATATTGAACCAAATAGCACAAAGTAAGAAATAGACTACAACTACGAACCAAGCATGAGTTCTCGACAAGCCTGCCTCGAGTCCTTCGACAGGCTCAGGATAAACTCCGTCGAGAGGCTCGGTTCTCGACAAGCTCGAACACTATTGTAAGGTTATTCTTCGAGCGAGCCCCGAGCGGAGTCGAGGGACGAGTCGAGAAGGACTAAGAACTAATTTTAAGGAGTGATTATTTCATGGCAGAGAAGAAGGAAAGGAAGACAGCTACGAAGAAGGAGGAGATCCTCGAATCCATCAAGGGCATGAGCGTTCTTGAGCTTTCCGAGCTTGTTAAGGCGCTTGAAGAGGAGTTTGGAGTGAGTGCGGCTGTAGCGGTGGGAGCAGGCCCGACAGCTCCCGGCGCATCCCCTACGGCAGCTCCGGCTGAGGAGGAGAAGGCCGAGTTTGATGTGATGCTGACTGGGGTCGGAGAGAAGAAAATAGAAGTCATTAAGGTGGTTAGAAGTGTCACCGATCTCGGTCTTAAAGAAGCCAAGGCACTGGTGGACGAGGCGCCCAATCCTGTAAAAGAAAAGGTCTCTAAGGAAGAGGCGGAAAAGATCAAGAAACTGTTGGAAGACGCCGGCGCAACCGTCGAGTTGAAGTAGTATTGCCTTATTGTCTTCAGTTAAACAAATTGTCTTAGAATTTCCATAGTGGCTATTGATTAAATGTTTATTTTGTGCTATATTTAAATTTTGTGTACATAGAGCCTTTTTATGTTTAGGAGTGGTGTATTTCAATGAAATCCGGGTTTAAAAACCGCCAGCGGATTAGCTTTTCCAAAATTCCCGAAATCTTAGAGGTTCCCAACCTTATCGCGCTTCAGAAGGATTCATTCGACTGGTTCTTAAAAGAGGGATTAGCCGAAGCGCTCATAGACATTTCCCCCATTCAGGACTACACAGGCAACTTGGCTCTTGAGTTCGGAGCATACGAGTTCGGGGAGACAAAGCACTCCGCCGAAGAGTGTAAAGAGAAGGACATAACCTACGCGGCTCCGCTTTTTGTCACCATGCGCTTCATAAACAAGAAAAGCGGGGAGATCAAGGAACAGTCTGTCTTTATTGGCGATTTTCCTCTTATGACAGATAGGGGAACGTTTATAATAAACGGGACCGAGCGGGTGGTGGTGAGTCAGCTCGTTCGCTCTCCCGGAATCTATTTCGAGAAGGAGATCGACAAGGCTACCAATCGGGAATATTATTTCTCCCGCATCATTCCCAACCGTGGAGCCTGGTTGGAGTTAGAAACAGATCCCCAGGATACGATCTCTGTACGCATTGACCGGAAGAGAAAAATCCTGGTCACCATTCTCCTCAAGGCTTTGGGCTTTGGCGAAGCCGACGAACTCCTGGCTATGTTCGAGAATGCGCAGAGCATCAAGAACACCCTGGATAGAGATTTCACCCAGAGCCGTGAGGAAGCTTTAGTTGAGATCTATCGGCGTCTCAGGCCGGGGGAGCCTTCCACTCATGAGAGCGCCGAGATGCTTCTTTCAACTCTTTTCTTCGATCCTCACCGCTATGATCTGGCGAAAGTGGGACGTTATAAGCTTAACAAGAAGCTCGGGCTAAAAGTTCCGCTCTCGACCACCATTCTGACCAAGGATGACATCCTGGCGGCGGTGAGAAGCTTTGTTCACCTCTCCCATGGTCTGGGGGATGTGGACGATATAGATCACTTTGGCAATCGGAGAGTGAAAACCGTCGGCGAGCTGGTTCAAAACCAGTTCCGTATCGGACTATCCCGGATGGAGCGGATTGTGCGAGAGCGCATGACCACTATGGATGCGGAGGCGATAACACCACAGTCTCTTGTCAACGTCCGCCCCATAATCGCAGCTATCCGGGAGTTCTTTGGTGGGAGCCCCCTGTCTCAGTTCATGGACCAGACTAATCCACTGGCCGGACTGACACATGAGCGGCGACTCAGCGCCCTGGGGCCAGGCGGACTTTCGAGGGAGAGAGCGGGTTTTGAGGTAAGAGACGTTCACCCCTCCCACTACGGTCGCATGTGCCCCATCGAGACACCTGAAGGTCCCAACATCGGGCTGATCGGGTCTCTCTCCACCTATGCTAGAGTTAATCAGCTTGGATTCATCGAGACTCCGTATCGGAAAGTGGAGAAAGGGAAGGTCACCGACAAGATTGAATATTTAACGGCGGATGAAGAGGACAAGTATGTCATCGCTCAGGCGAATGCGCCTTTTGACAAGCGTACCGGTAGGTTCACTCAGGATAGGGTTCTGGTTCGTTCGCCGGAGGGTGTCGGAACCGTCGAGCCGGAGAGGGTCGAATATATGGACATCTCTCCTCGTCAGATCGTGAGTGTTTCGGCGGCACTGATACCTTTCCTCGAGCATGACGATGCCAACCGTGCGCTTATGGGGTCGAACATGCAACGTCAGGCGGTGCCACTTCTTGTCAACGAGGCTCCTCTGGTTGGAACAGGCATGGAGGACAGAGTAGCCAAAGACACCAGAAGTGTGATAGCGGCCGAGGAAAGTGGTACGGTCACTCAGGTTTCCGCTGATGCAATCGAGATAAAGACTCCCAAGAAGGCCACAAAAACCTATAAACTTTTAAAGTTTAATCGTTCCAATCAGGGAACCTGTATAAATCAGAAACCCATTGTGAACGAGGGCGAGAAGGTAACAAAGGGCGATGCCATCGCTGATGGTCCCTGTACCGAGTATGGAGAGCTCGCTCTGGGGCGGAATCTCCTGGTTGCCTTTATTTCCTGGGAGGGCTACAACTACGAAGACGCCATTATCGTTAGCGAGCGGTTGGTGACCGAGGATCTTTTGACATCGATTCATATAGAGGAGTATGAGATGGAGGCACGGGACACGAAGTTGGGTCCCGAGGAGATCACACGAGACATCCCTAACGTTGGTGAGGAGATACTAAGAGATCTGGATGAGCGAGGCATCATTCGCGTAGGGGCAGAAGTAAGGCACGGTGATATCCTGGTCGGAAAGGTCACACCGAAGGGCGAAACTGAGCTCACGGCCGAGGAACGACTCTTAAGAGCGATTTTTGGTGAGAAAGCGCGGGAAGTCAGAGAAACGTCTCTTAAGGTTCCCCATGGAGAAGGAGGAAAGGTTATCGAAGTGAGAGAATTCCTCCGTGATCAGGGAGATGAGCTGCCGCCCGGCGTGAATGCTCTGGTTAGAGTATACGTGGCGCAGAAGCGAAAGATCAACGAGGGTGACAAACTGGCCGGCCGTCATGGCAACAAGGGAGTTATATCAAAGATTGTTCCTATGGAGGATATGCCCTTCCTGGCCGATGGGACCCCCGTAGACATCGTTCTGAATCCCCTTGGGGTGCCATCCCGAATGAATGTAGGTCAAATTTTCGAAACTCATCTTGGTTGGGCGGCGATGGCCGGATGGAATAGCGACAAGAAAAGGACCGTCCGAGGCGGGCCCTCCGGGGAAAAGGAGCCAGTCTTTGTTTCCTGTCCCGTTTTTGACGGAGCAACAGAAGTCGAAATTCGCGAGGTGTTGAAGAAGGCAGGACTTCCGGAAAACGGAAAAGCCATTCTTTACGATGGGAAGGCGGGGGAGCCCTTTAGCGAGCCTGTTACTGTCGGATATATTTACATAATGAAGCTTCTGCATTTGGTGGATGATAAGATTCATGCCCGCTCTACCGGTCCGTACTCTCTCATCACCCAGCAGCCGCTGGGCGGCAAAGCCCAATTCGGCGGCCAGCGTTTCGGTGAAATGGAGGTGTGGGCACTGGAAGCTTATGGAGCTGCATACACCCTGCAGGAACTTCTCACGGTTAAGTCAGACGATGTGGCCGGGCGGGTTCGAACCTATGAGGCCATTGTTAAGGGTGAGAACATGCCCGAGCCTGGTATACCCGAATCCTTTAAGGTACTGGTTAAAGAGATGCAGGGGCTGTGTCTGGATGTAGGGTTGTACACCTCTGAGGGTAAAGAGATCAGGGTGAGAGAGGAAGAGGAGGACATTGCCCGAGCTGCCAGAGAACTGGGAATTGATCTTAGGGGCGAGGAGCCCTTGGGAGAGGAACCAGCAGCCGGCATAACTATTAAAGAAGAAGGAGAACAAAGCAAAGAATAATGATGGAAACAGAGGATTTTGAGGAATTTAGAATAGGTATCGTCTCCCCGGAGCGAATCAGAACGTGGTCGAATGGCGAGGTCAAGAAGCCGGAGACCATCAACTACCGCACCCTGAAACCTGAGCGTGACGGTCTTTTCGACGAGAAAATTTTCGGCCCGACTAAGGACTGGGAGTGTTACTGCGGCAAATATAAGAAGGTCCGCTTCAAGGGCATCATTTGTGAGAAGTGTGGAGTCGAGATAACCCGCTCCAGGGTAAGACGCGAGCGGATGGGTCATATTGAACTGGCAGCTCCTGTCGCGCACATCTGGTACTTCAAAGGTATTCCGAGCAAGATGGGCTATCTTCTCGATATGTCTCCCAAGGAGCTGGAGAAGGTGCTTTACTTCGCCTCGCACATGATAATTCATGTAGACGAAGAAAAGCGCGAGGCCGATATGGAAAAGCTCAAAGACCAGATGGCGAAGGAGATTGAGGATTTAGAGAAGGCTCAGAATAAGCGGATTGAAGAGTTGGAAGCCGAAGTTCAGGACAGGATAAAAGCACTGCAGGAGGGAATCGAGGAGGCCAGCCCGGGAGCGGCAGATCCCGAGAAGGAGAATCTCACACCTCGGAAGGGTGGCGTTGATACGAAGACAGCACCCAAAAAGACTCAAAAGGACCAGACAAACCAGGTAAAACAGGAAGTTGATAAGGAGATCAGGACAATCAAGACCCAGACAAAGAATCAGGTCACGCGCGTCCGCGAGCTCTTTGATGCCTTAAGGGGTCTCGCCCCCCGCCAGCTCGTTCCCGAAGAGCCATTCTATAGAGACTTAGAGGAGCGGTACGGAGGTTACTTCAAGGGTGGAATTGGAGCCGAAGCAATACGGGAACTTCTTCAAAAGATAGATCTGGAGGCCGAGGCGAAGGAACTCAAGTCTGTTATAAAGACTGCCAAGGGGCAGCGCCTGGCCAAGGCAGTTAAGCGTCTCAAGGTGATCAGCGCCTTCCGCTTCTCCAAGAATCGACCTCAGGATATGATTCTTGAGGCGGTTCCGGTCATTCCTCCTGATCTTCGACCCATGGTGCAGCTGGACGGTGGCAGGTTCGCTACTTCGGATCTTAACGATCTCTACCGGCGGGTGATCAACCGCAATAACCGTCTCAAGCGACTCTTAGACCTCGGAGCTCCCCAAATCATTGTTAACAACGAGAAGAGAATGCTCCAGGAGGCGGTGGATACCCTCTTCGATAATGGTAGGAGAGGACGTCCCATCACCGGGCCTGGGAACAGACCTCTGAAATCCCTGAGCGACATGCTCAAGGGGAAACAGGGGAGATTCCGTCAGAATCTCTTAGGCAAAAGGGTGGACTACTCGGGTCGTTCCGTTATCGTCATCGGACCTGAGCTAAGGTTCTATCAGTGCGGTCTGCCTAAGCAGATAGCCTTAGAGCTCTTCAAGCCCTTTGTGATGAAGCGCCTGGTTGATCTGGGCCATGCTCCTAATATCAAGGGTGTAAAGAGACTGGTTGAGCGGGCGCATCCCGTGGTATGGGATGTCCTCGAAGAGGTGATCAAGGATCACACCGTTCTGCTTAACCGGGCCCCAACCCTTCATCGTCTGGGCATTCAGGCTTTTGAGCCTGTCTTGGTGGAAGGCAAAGCCATCCAGATACATCCACTTGTCTGCACCGCCTTCAATGCCGACTTCGACGGCGACCAGATGGCCGTGCATCTTCCTCTATCAGCGGAAGCCCAGGCGGAGGCGAGACTTCTCATGCTCTCAGCCAACAATATTTTGTCCCCCGCCAACGGCAAGCCTATCGCCACCCCAACCCAGGATATAGTTCTGGGCTGCTTCTATCTAACTCTCGAAGAGAAGGGTGCCAGGGGTGAGGGAAAGATCTTTTCCTGCTGCGAGGAAGCGGTTTTGGCTTATCAGTTTAGTGAGATTGATCTGAGGGCACTGGTCGTTGTCAGTAATAACGGGGAGAGGATGACGACTACCGTCGGCCGTATTCTGTTCAACGATGCTCTACCTTCGGATTATCCCTTCGTCAATCTGGCGGTTAGGAAAAATGAGGTAGGGGAGATCGTTGCTGACTGTGTTGACAGGTACGATATATCCAAAACCGTTGACGTTTTAGACAACATCAAGAGTCTGGGCTTTCACTACGCAACGAAAGCCGGTGTTACCATTGGTCTGGAAGATATCAAAGTGCCGCCAGAAAAGTGGGATCTACTTAATGAGCCGGAAAAACAGGTGGAGAAGATCGAACGTCAGTATCGTCGGGGCTTGATAACGGATGTGGAGCGGCATCAGCGCATGATCGAAATATGGACGAAGGCTACTGAGGATGTAACAGAGGCTATGGAAAAAAACTTCGACGTGGACAATCCCATTTACATGATGGCTTCCTCTGGAGCCCGTGGAAATCTGAAGCAGATTCGTCAGTTGGCGGGAATGCGTGGCCTGGTTGTCAATCCAAAAGGAGACATCATTGACCGGCCTATCAAGACCAATTTCCGTGAAGGGATGAGTGTGTTGGAGTACTTCATTTCTACCCACGGAGGAAGAAAGGGTCTGGCCGACACAGCTCTGAGAACAGCCGACGCAGGCTATCTGACTCGTCGACTGGTCGACGTGGTTCAAGACGTGATTGTTCGCGAAGAGGACTGTGGCACGGACGAGGGAGTGTACCTCTATGTTATGGACAAAGAGGGTGAGCCCAACCACAGCCTCATCGGCCGGATCACGCTGAAGAAAGTGTTTCATCCAAAAACCAAAAAGGTTCTGCTCGAGGCCGGCCAGGAGATCAAGTTACACACTCTGCAGATTCTACGCGACGCGGAGGTGGAGACGGTAGCTGTCAGAGCCGTTTTGACTTGCGAAATAAGACACGGGGTGTGTCAGCAGTGCTACGGTACCAGTCTAGCCACCGGAAAGCTGGTTGATATCGGTGAAGCAGTGGGGATCATCGCTGCCCAGTCCATCGGAGAACCGGGTACGCAGCTAACTCTGAGAACCTTCCATACCGGTGGTGTGGTGGGCGAGGATATCACCCACGGTCTTCCACGCGTGGTTGAGCTCTTTGAGGCCAGAAGGCCTAAAGGGCAGGCCCAGATCGCAGAGGTAAGCGGCAAGGTTGAAATAATTACCGACGAGAAATTCAAGAGAATTGTCATCCATAGTGGAGGGGGCCGGGAGAAAACCTATCTGGTCTCTCCGCGGGCCAGGCTCAGGGTTTCGAATGGGGATGTGGTTCAGGCTGGTGATCAGGTAACGGAGGGTTCTATAAATCCCCATGATGTACTGCGAATAAAAGGGATCAAATCAACTCAGCTTTATCTGGTCCAGAGCGTACAAGAGGTTTACAAATCTCAAGGTGTTGACATACACGACAAACACATCGAACTAATCATACGGCAGATGCTTCGAAAGGTTATTGTGATGAAGTCGGGAGACACCGAACTTCTGCCAGGTCAACTCGTCAATCGTTATCAATTTGAAGAAGCAAATGCCGCGGTTACGGCTGAGGGAGGAGAACCGGCTGTTGCCAGACAGATTTTGCTTGGAGTAACCAAGGCAGCCCTGGCCACTGATAGTTTCCTCTCCGCAGCCTCATTCCAGGAAACCACCAGAATTCTGACGGACGCAGCCGTCGCCGCCAAGAGTGATCCTCTCCTCGGTCTCAAGGAGAACGTCATAATCGGAAAGCTTATTCCGGCGGGTACAGGAATGCGAAGATACCGTGAGGTCGAGGTCATCCCGGCTACCAAGGCAGAATAGCTTTTCGCGGGTTTGACAAATACGCCTTAAACTGGTAAAGTTATCTATTTGTATAATAAAACCAGTAAAACAAGTTGTAAGTTGTAAGTTGTTGGTAGTTAGTTAGTAGTGGAACGTGGGTACATGGGCGCATGGGTACATGGCCTGCCACGTATCCGGGTGCCGATGTACCCACATGTCTTATTAGGGAGAACGATGCCAACTATTAATCAACTGGTAAAAAGGGCAAGAAAAAAGGTAACAAGGAAAACGAAGACTCCGGCATTGGCAGGAGCTCCTCAGAGGCGGGGCGTCTGCATCCGGGTTTCTACGATCACGCCCAAAAAGCCGAATTCGGCTCTGCGAAAGATCGCCAGGGTAAGGCTCACCAGTGGTGCAGAGGTCACGGCCTATGTACCGGGCATAGGGCACAATCTACAAGAGCACTCGATAGTCCTCGTACGAGGAGGAAGAGTCAAGGATTTACCCGGGGTTCGGTACAAGATTGTCCGGGCGGCGCTGGATGCAGCCGGTGTTGAGGGAAGACGCAAAGCCCGTTCAAAGTACGGAGCCAAAGCA
This sequence comes from Actinomycetota bacterium, assembly GCA_049302895.1. GTDB lineage: Bacteria > Actinomycetota > JAHEXW01 > JAHEXW01 > JBAQMN01 > JBAQMN01. The sequence continues at coordinate 11,048 of JBAQMN010000185.1, forward strand.
CCCAAATAAGTTCGTAGTTATTAGTTCGTAGTTCGTAGACAAACTAAGATCATAGTTTGAAGAAGATAAAACAGGTAGCCGAGGCACCCTGCCTCGGAAGATCATAGTTTGAAGAGAGGGGAAAGAGGTGCCGAGAAAAGGTCCTGCTGCTCATAGAGAGATTGTAGCAGATCAAAGCTTCAATGATAGACTGGTAACCCAGTTTGTTAATAAAGTGCTTATGGGGGGCAAAAAGAGTGTGTCAGAGAATATCGTTTATGGGGCTTTGGAAGTCGTCGAAAAAAAGAGCGGGAAGTCTCCCCTGAGTGTTTTGAAGAAAGCGGTCGATAACACAAGGCCTCTCCTGGAGGTGAAACCTCGTCGTGTTGGGGGAGCCACGTATCAGGTTCCCATCGAGGTCAATCCGCGCCGGAGTACAACTCTGGCGGTGCGTTGGTTGGTCGGCTTCGCCAAGGGAAGGCGGGAGAAAACCATGGCTGAGAGGCTGGCGGGAGAGATAATGGAGGCGGCTCAGGGCACCGGAGGCTCCATTAAGAAGAAAGAAGATTTGCATAAGATGGCGGAGGCCAACAAGGCCTTCGCTCACTACCGATGGTAGTAAAGAGAGAGATACAAAAACTGAGGTTGGAGTGAAATGAGTGAGAAAGCTCTCAGTGAAAAGAGGAAGATGAAGCAGAGATACGAGCTTAAGGATATGAGGAACATTGGTATCATGGCTCACATCGATGCCGGCAAGACTACAACCACCGAGCGCATGCT
>JBAQMN010000186.1:0-1686 GCA_049302895.1 Actinomycetota bacterium
TCCATTTGCCAGGATCGGCCGCCAGTATCGCTTTATCAAATCGGCCATAGACGAATGGCTGACAAAACAAGTCAGTGGCGAGACGCCGTCTCGAAGTGACCTAAAGCAGGTCAAGAACGAGCCTGATCCATTGACAAGAAGGCTGCTCTTAGTGGGGTTGCTTACTAAGAAGTTGGAACCTCAAGGGATAAAGCCGGTCATAGTGGGTGGACAAGCCGTAGAGTTCTATACCGTCGGTGGCTACGCGACCAAAGATATAGACCTGGTCTCACCGCGAGCGGACGCAATTGGCGACATCCTGGTCAAATGGGGATTTGGCAAGGAAGGACGTTTTTGGTTCAACGACGACTTAGGAATCTCGATTGAAGTGCCGTCTGCAGTCCTCGCAGGAGATATGGATAAGGTAACGGTCGTTGAAATCGATAACCTGAAGGTTTATGTAATCGGCATCGAAGATATTATCATCGATCGAATGAATGCGTTTGTTCATTGGAAATCATCTGATGATAGAGCATGGGCAAAAGAACTGATGATGCTCAATAAAGACGACATTGACTGGAATTACCTGGAGAAACGAGCTGCTGAAGAAAAGACATTAGAAGAAACAAAGAAGCTGGAAAAGGAGATTCAGAGCAGTGAGGACGGTTAAATATACAGAATGGCAAACCAAAAGACTGCGCAGCCTTAGAACACGAGCCCAGCTTGGCGCAACGAGAGGCACATCGGTGCGACCGAGAGACCAGGCAGAACGTCAGCTGCTGACCAAACTCGATAAGGCGCGGCTTGAAGCATGGCAAAAAACAGGGCGGCTGATCCGCGTTGCGCCACGACGGTACAAGATCAATACGTCTGTTTCAGCTTAGTTTAGTCTGTGAAACAAAAGCTGGTCTGACCCGCCAAAGTTCGGCGGGGCAGACCAGCTTTCTTAAACCACCAAAAGCTTAGAGCCTGTTAGCCTACTTGATCTTCTGGACCTCGGTCACCGGCAGAAGCTCGCGGCACATACCCAATCCAAGAGGCTCATGGGCCTGCATAACCTTATCAACGTTCGAAGTCTCCCACTCAAAGAAAGCTTCGCCCTTGTCAGTGTTGTAGAAGGCATCCACAAGCTTTGGATCAGTTATCTCTTCACTCTTCCGGAGAGTCTCTCTGATCAGGTCCTCACTCACGCCTTTGATGTCGTGAATACATAACGCCTTGGCCATTATTTCCGCCTCCTTTCACCACTAATCTTTCTACTTTAAGTATACTACCCCAGGGGGTATTTTAAAAGATTTTTCCAAAAAGTTTTTAAAAAAGGGACAACCCCCTATTCTAAGCGACGAAGATATCTTTTTCGTGGACGACAAGCACAGGCCGTTTAGCCTGGAGAATTATGTTCTCGGAAACGCTTCCCAAAAGCATCTCCCTGACAAAGCCTTTGCCGTGGGATCCAAGAACAATCAGGGAGACGTCTTCCTCTTCGCTGAGCCGAAGGATTTTCACCAGAGGAGCCCCCAAAGGGACGTGAACTTGTGCCTTCATCCCCCGCTCCTCAAGCTCCTTTTTGACAACCTCCAACCGGATTTCGCGTTCCCGCCTGGCTTCCTTGGCCCGGTAAGGAAACAGATATCTATCATCCACTACGTGTGTTATAACAACCTCTTTTGTTCCGGCTCCTTTGAGGGCCCTTACAAACTCCAAAGC